>NZ_MRUJ01000086.1:0-40970 GCF_002099325.1 Frankia sp. KB5
GACTTAGGTAATACACATCCGGAAGATCAACTTTGGTCATGAGCTGCGAAAACTCCAACCAAGATCGAACTATCTAGGAAACTCCCGCTAGAGGTGATCTGGGGAGACACAGCTTCTCTGGAGGTGGGTACCGCCAGCATCGGGGCCGATCGGAGGGACGTTACGGTTTGCGGCCTACGGCGCCGTAGTTGTTGACCTGGGCGTCGGTGACGTCTTTCGGCGTGGTGTCGTCCGGCCGCCAGCGATGCACGACCTGCACGCCCGGCTCGACGAGTTCCAGGCCAGCCAGGAAACGTTCCACCTCGGCGCGGCTGCGTGGCTGCGTGGGATGCCGCGTTGYCGATAGGTCTCGGTCGCCGCCAGCAGGGTCGGGTCGAAGTCGACAGTGGMATGGGTGAGGGCGAGGTAGCTGCCGGACAGCAGGGCGTCGACGAGCCGTCCCCGATGCCGTACGGGTCGTCGGCATCGGGGACGAAGGGAAGGACCGCGATCCTGAATCATCGCGTCTCCTCTCAAGCCTGCTGGATCCGAAGGTCCCTGCCGCGCAACACCATGATCATAGCTCCTTGCTGGCTCGACGACGCCGGGGAGGAGACCACGGCGAGCCGTGCTGTCGCAGTTTCTCTGGGGCTGGATCGGGTCGACATCGTCAACAAGGGTCCGGCGGTGCGGTGGTCGGTGTACGGCGTCCGAGCCGTGCGGCATGTGCAACTCGGGTGCGGACCAGGGGCCGGCCAGCAGCAGTTCCAGGCCACGGTGCGCATCCCCAGGTCCGGGAAGAAGCCCGGCGACCTCATCTTCTTCGGGACTCCCGGCAACATCACCCACCTGGGCATCTACGCAGGCAACGGCTATATGTGGGCCGCGCCACAAACTCGACGAAATGTCAACCTACAGCCCATCTACAGCAGCAGCTACTACGTCGGCAGGGTCCGGTAAGCCGCTCTTTCGACCGTGCGAGAGACGAGCCGGCCCGGGCGCGGGTTTTACCGAGCGCCTGCGCGTGGAGCATCATGCAACGGTGAGGGTCCGGCGCCGAGGAAGAGAAAAGAGCACCCCGGGCAGGCTGCATCTGCTCCCGCTTCTCGTGCCCGTGCTCCTCGGCATTCTGCTCATGCACGGCGGCCTGTCCGCGCACGCCGGCCATACCGACTCCGGCACGCACGGGCTCCCCGCGGCCCGGAGCGAATCAATGACGATGCCCGACGCGACGATGCCCGACGGTGGGATGAATCCGCGCTCCGCGCCCGTCCACCTGGCCGGTCTCGACCCGCGGACCAGGGTCACGATGCCGGCCACAGACGCAGGCCACGACGGGCATGCCGGTCAGCTGTGCCTGGCGTTCCTTCGCCTGGCCGGCGTCCTGTTCATCGCCTTGCTGCTCACCCGCGCCGTCCGCTCGACCTTCACCGCCCGGAGCCGGCTACGTGTGGCGTCATCCCGGCCTGGACGATCGCCCCCCGGCGGACCGCCACCGTCCCACGCACCCTCACTCGTCTGCCTCTGCGTGCTCCGCCTGTAGACCGGTCGGCTTTCGCCTGCGCGTCCCCACGGACTTCCGCACGGCGAACCCGCACAAGGATCTACCGACACCTGGCAGACGAGGAACCAGCATGAGACGACTCATCCTGCTCATCCCGGCGCTTCTGGCCGCAGCCGTTCTTACCGCGTGCGGCAGCGGGGGAAGCAGCACCGGTGCCACCAGTGCCACCAGTGCCACCGGCAGCACCGACTACAACGCCGCCGACGTCATCTTCGCCCAGAACATGATCCCCCATCACCGGCAGGCCATCGAGATGGCCGACCTGGCCGGCACCCACGCCCAGAACCCGGAGGTGAAGACCCTCGCGCCGCAGATCCGCGCCGCGCAGACTCCGGAGATCACCACGATGGTCGGCTGGCTCAYGGCCTGGAAGCAGCCCACCGCTCCCCCCGCCGGCGGCGGCGGATCGGGCCCCGGCATGGGCGGCCCCGGCATGGGCGGCCCCGGCATGAACGGCCACGGCATGAACGGCCACGGATCAGAAACCATGATGCCGGGCGACACCATGGAAGGAATGATGTCCAGCGCGGACATGACCGCGCTGGGGAACGCGACCGGACCCGCCTTCGACAAGATGTTCCTCACCATGATGATCGCACATCACCAGGGAGCCGTCACCATGGCGAAGACGGAAATCCGCGACGGACGCTATACCCCGGCGCAGCAGCTCGCCGAGAATATTCAGAACACCCAGAACGCCGAGATCACGAGTATGCGGAACCTCCTCGCTAAAATCTGAAAGATCTGACCGAGCTGCCTGGCTTGCAGAGATGGTGGCCGCGACACACCCTCGCGGCCACCATCTCGCGGCCAGCCGGTCGAGTGCTTCAGTCGAGTGCTTCAGGGGAGGGAGGGTTCGTGGATCGGCGCCGACCCTGACCACCCGGCCGGGTGCCGCGAGGCCCGGGAATCCCCTCCCTCGGGGGAGGAGAGGATGTCAACCGTGGAGCTCGATGCGCCGTCCGCGGCCACCCCCGCTCACCCGAGCCTGCTCGCCGTGTTACGGGAATGGGGCCGGATCGGCTGCCTCGGCTTCGGCGGCCCGCCGACGCACATCGCGCTGCTGCGCCAGCTCTGCGTGGAGCGACGGCGGTGGCTGACCGCCACCGAATTCGAAGACGCCGTAGCGGTCTGTAACCTGTTGCCCGGACCGGCGTCCACCCAGCTGGCGATCTACTGCGCTTGGCGGCTCCGGGGCCGGCCGGGTGCGCTCGTTGGCGGGATCGCGTTCATCGTGCCAGGTCTGATCCTGATTCTCGCGCTGGCGGCGATCTTCCTCGCCGGCTCGCCGCCGCGGTGGGTGCGCGCCGCCGGCGCCGGGGCGGGTTCCGCGGTCGCGGCCGTCGCCGTCCAGACCGGCGTCGCGTTGCTGCCGGCAAGCTGGCGGCGGGCCCGCACGGTCAGCCGCCTGCGCTGGCCGTGCTACCTGGCCGCCGGGGCGACGGCTGCCGCCGCTGTCGGCCCGTGGCTGGTGCTCGTCCTGCTCGGCTGCGGCGCGTTCGAGCTGGCCGCCCGCCGCCACCATCGGCCCGGCCGCCAGCCGGGCGCTGCCGCGCCACCCATGCCCCTGCTCGCCGCCGCGGCAACCGGCACCGGCGGGCTGCTCGCGCTGATCTGGGTTGCCTTCAAGGTTGGTGCCCTGTCCTACGGCGGCGGCTTCGTCATCATCCCGCTGATGCAGACCGACGCGGTCGACCACTATCACTGGATGACCGCCGACCAGTTCCTCAACGCGGTCGCGCTCGGACAGATCACCCCCGGCCCCGTCGTGCAGACCGTCGCCGCCGTCGGGTACGCGGCAGCCGGGATTGGCGGCGGGCTACTGGCCGCAGCCGTCGCCTTCGGTCCGTCGTTCGCGTTCATCCTGCTCGGCGGTCCCCACTTCGCCCGGCTGCGGGCCGAACCGCGAATCCGCGCCTTCCTCGATGGCGCCGCCCCCGCCGCGGYCGGCGCCATCCTCGGCTCCGCCATCCCGCTAGCCGGCGCGCTCGACCGGCCCTGGCAGTATGCCACCCTCGGCGGCGCCATGATCCTCCTGCTGCCCCTGCGCCGCGGCGTCGTTCTCACCCTGCTCATCGCCGCCGCGGTCGGGGTGGTCGTCACCGCCGCCGGCGGGCCTCTCCCTCAATGAGGGAGAGGCCGGTCGGCCTTCTCGGTCTCCTCGTCCTTCCCGTCCTTCCCGTTCTTCTCGTCGTCCGTTCGCGTTCCCTTCATCGGGAGTCCGGTTCGCCCTGCAAACGTCCTTCACGGTCGCACGCAGCGGCGGCGGCGCGGCTGCGGGGTCACCGACCACCGGAAGCGAGGAGCTGACAATGGATGCCGATTCCCCGTCCGGTGCGGCCGCGGTCGGCACGCCGCCGGCCTTCGGCGCGTTCGATCCGGCCCGACGCCATGATCCCTACCCCAGCTACCACGCCCTACGGGAGGCGGATCCGTTCTACCGTCTGCCGCTGGGCGCCCAGCAGGTCACGCTGCTCACCCGCTACCAGGACTGCATGCACGTTCTGCAGGACGCCGCCTGGGGCCGGGGTGAGGGGGGAACCAACGCCTGGCGTTCCGCCAACAGCTTCGACGGCGGGCTGCGGTCGCTCCTCGGCGTGAACCCGCCCGATCACACCCGGCTGCGCGGGCTGGTCAGCAAGGCGTTCACTCCCCGGGTCATCTCCGGGCTGCGGCCACAGATCACCGTCCTGGTCGAGTCGCTGCTCGACGCCGCGCTCGCGGCTGGCGAGGTGGATCTGATCGACGCGTTCGCCCGTCCCCTTCCCCTGAGAATCATCTGCGATCTGCTGGGTGTGCCCGTGCGGGACGAGGAGACGTTCCGGGCCTGGGGAACCGCCCTCACCCGCGGCCTCGATCCGGACTATCTGCTCACACCCGACGAGCTGGCCCTGCGAGGGAAGGCCACCGTCGAGTTCGACGCCTACTTCACGGATCTGATCGCGGCCAGACGGGCTCGGCCGACCGACGACCTGCTCGGTCTTCTCGTGGCGGTGCGGGAGCAGGGTGACAGCCTGACCGAGGCCGAACTGCTGGAGCTGTGCGCTCTGCTGCTGGTCGCCGGGTACGAGACCACGATCAACCTGATCGGCAACGCGGTGCTCGCCCTGCTGCGTGACACCGACCAGCTCACCGCGCTGCGGGCCGACCCCGACCTGGCGCCCGCACTCGTTGACGAGACGCTGCGCCACGACCCGCCCGTCCAGTTCGTCGGGCGTCTCGCGCTGCGTGGCACCGAGGTCGCCGGGCACTCCTTCGCCGCGGGCGAGGTCGGCGTCATCATGCTGGCCGCCGCCGGGCGGGATCCGCGGACCTTCGCGGAGCCGGACCGGTTCGACATCCGCCGGTACGCCGGGCCGACACCCGCCCCCCGTCATCTCGGCTTCGGGTTGGGGATCCACTACTGTCTCGGCGCGCCGCTCGCCCGACTGGAGGCGGAGATCGCCCTGCAGGCACTCGTGCGCCGGGCCGGTAGCCTCACGCCGGCCAGCGACCCTCCCTCCTATCGCCCGCATCTGGCCGTGCGTGACCTGGAGACACTCCCCATCCGGCTGTCGCCCTGACCATGCGGTGTCGCCCTATGACGGTGCTGGGCGACACCCCGCACTACCGCGGCACCCGCACTACCGCGGCATCCGCACTACCGCGGCACCCGCACTATCCGTGGGCCGGAGAGCCGGCGGGTGCGGCTCAGCAGCGGACGATAACGAAACACAATCTCACGATCGATTACTCCGGCGCATGTTCCGGAACCGGCCACGACGGCTGTTACGATCGGAAAAGTTCGGGCCGACGACCCATCCGCAGCCCTCCGGAGGAGGCGGTCGAGAATGGCTGGCTTCCAGCCTGCAACGCACATTCCTGAAACCGGGTACTCTGAAAACGGGTACGGAGCCGATGGATCCACTCCCCGCCGGAAGACGATCAGCAATTCCTACCTGCATCGCCTGCAGCGCCGGCACTTCCTGCTGTTCGACGTCCTCCCGATTGCCGGCACCGCCGCCGCCATCGCGTTTCTCGCGGTACATCCGATCGGGGCCACCGAACTCGCCCTACTCTTCTCGATGTGGCTCCTGACCGGTCTGGGCATCACCGTCGGCTATCACCGGCTCTTCACGCACCGCGCGTTCAAGGCGGCGCCGGCCGCGGCGGCCGCGCTCGCGGTACTCGGCTCGATGGCCGGCCAGGGCGGCGTGGTGTCCTGGGTCGCTCTGCACCGGCGGCACCACGAGTGCAGCGATCGCGACGGAGACCCGCACTCGCCGAATCTCGCCGGCAACGGTCTGAAGGGCCGGCTCCGCGGCCTGGCCCACTCGCACTTCCTGTGGATGCGCCGCCACGAATATCCCAACGTCGTCCACTACGCGCCGGATCTGATCAAGAACCGCGCGCTGGTCCGGGTGGCCCGCCTCTACTACTACTGGGTGACGCTCGGGCTTCTGCTCCCGGCGCTCGTCGGTGGCCTCGTCTACCAAAGCTGGACCGGGGCGGTGAGCGGCTTCCTCTGGGGTGGTCTCGTACGGATGTTCGTCCTCGAACACGTCATCTGGGGGATCAACTCCTTCCTGCACATGTTCGGCACCCGCCCCTACGAGTCCCGGGAGAACAGCAGGAACGGCGGGATCTTCGCCCTGCTGAGCCTGGGCGAATCGTGGCACAACAATCACCACGCGTTCCCCGATTCGCCCTCCTTCGGGCTGCGGTGGTACCGCCTCGATCCGGGTTACTGGCTCATCAGGCTGCTCGCGGTCAGTGGCCTCGCCTGGGATGTCAAACTTCCGTCCGAAGAGCGGATGGCGGCGAAGCGCATCGCCGCCAGAAGATCCGCTCCGAGTACCGCGGTATAAGGAGCGAGCACGGTGGAGCCAAGCAGGGAAGAGATTGTCACCTGGTGCCAGGAGTATGTCGCGGGTCTCCTCGAGATACCCGCGGAGGAGGTCGATCCGGACGCGGACTTCGATCGACTGGGAATCGATTCCGCCCTCGCCGTCTCCCTGCTGATCGAGGTTGAGGAACGCTACGGCGTCGACCTACCGCCCGAGGCGTTGTTCGAGAACCCGAACCTCAACGCGGTCGCCACGTACCTGCACACGCAGCTCCCGCGGCACGTGGCATAGTCGTCATGGCCACCTCGGTCGGACACGATCGGACGGTCGGAGCGGCGGCGGCCATCCGCCACCACTACGACGTCGGAAATGATTTCTACCGGCTCTGGCTGGACCGCTCGCTGACCTACTCCTGCGCGCTGCGGGAAGGCGCGGACGACACCCTGGAAACAGCCCAGGAAAGGAAGCTGCGGTTCCACCTGGACGCGATTCGCGCCGACCGCGCCGAAAGCGTTCTGGACATCGGCTGCGGGTGGGGCTCGATCCTGGGGCGACTGGCGGAAACGCACGGGGTGCGACGCTCCGTCGGTCTCACCCTCAGTGCGGAGCAGGCGGCCTTCGTCCGGTCCCGCGGCTATCCCGGTGTCGAGGTGCGCACGGAGAACTGGGCGCACTACGAACCCGGCACCCGGTTCGACGGGATCATCTCCATCGGTGCCTTCGAGCACTTCGCCGGACCCGACGACTCGTCCGCCGAGAAGATCCGCCTGTACCGGGAGTTCTTCACCCGCTGCCACGGCTGGCTGAAGCGGGACGGCGTGTTGTCGCTGCAGACGATCGCCTACGCGAACATGTCCCGCGAGAACGCGAGCGCCTTCATTCAGCAGGAGATATTTCCGGCGGCGGATCTGCCGACGCTCACGGAGATCACCGCCGCGGCGGAGGGTGTCTTCGAGATCCAGTCGGTGCACAACGGTCGGCTCGACTACGCCTGGACATGCGAGGAGTGGGCCCGCCGACTGCGCCGACACCGCGAGGAGGCCGTGGGTGTCGTCGGACCGGAGGTGGTCGCCCGGTACGAGCGTTACCTGAAGCTGTCCGCCCTGGGGTTCCGGATGGGAAAGATCTGCCTGCTCAGGCTCGTCCTTCAGCCCTTCGGGAGCGGATACTTCGAGGGCCGCGGGGTGCGGGCGGGATGAGCACGGGCGGGATGACGTCCCCGACACCCAGCACCGCGACCGCCGACACCGCGACCGCCGACACCGCGACCGCCGAAGCCACCCGGGCACCGATCCGCTTCAACCCCTTCGGCGCCGAGTTCCGGCGCAGTCCGTACCCGCTCTATGCGCGGCTTCGAGGCGCGCAGCCCGTCCACCGGACGCTGGGCATGTGGGTGCTCACGCGGCACGCCGACGTGCGCGGTGTCCTGCACGACCGGACGTTCAGCGCCGGGCTCATCCCCCAGCTGGTCAGCCGGCAGGCGTCGCGGCTGTCGCGGGACGACGTGGCGCGGATCGGGCGGCTGGCGACCAAGTCGCTCGTCTTCACCGACAACCCCGACCACGCCCGGCTGCGTGGCCTGGTGAACCGGGTATTCACGGCGCAGGCGGTCGCCGAGCTGCGCCCCCGCGTCCACGAGGTCGCGGAGCGGCTGGTGCGGCGAGCCTGGGACGACGGCGGCATGGACGTCGTCGCCGATCTCGCGGGGCCCCTACCGCTCACGGTCATGTGCGACTGGATGGCCCTTCCGGACAGCCTGCGCGAGCGCGTCGGGCCTTGGACGCATGACATCCGCTTCCTGCTCGAGCCGGGGCTGATGAAGACCGAGGACTTCACCCGGGTATCCGACGTCGTCGAGACATTCGCGCAGGCCCTGGACGACGTGGTCACCGAACGCCGGTCCCGGCCGGGTGACGATCTGATCAGCCGGCTGCTCGCCGCGCGGACGGCCGGGGGCGACCGGCTCAGCGATGAGGAAGTCGTCTTCGTCTGCATCATGTGCTTCGTGGCCGGCAACGAGACCACGAAATCCCTCATCGGCAACGGTCTCCTCGCGTTGCTCCAGCACCCGGATCAGGACGCGCGCCTGCGCCGTCGGCCGGAGCTGCTGGGCGGCGCCGTCGACGAGGCTCTGCGCTACGACAGTCCCCTGCAGCTGACCAAGCGCGTCGCGACGCGCGAGGTCGAGATCGACGGAAGCCGGATCCGGGCAGGCGATCAGGTTCTGCTGTGCCTCGGCGCCGCGAACCGCGACCCCGCGGTGTTCAGCCGGCCGGACGAGTTCGACATCACCCGCGACGCACGAGGGCATCTCGCCTTCGGCCACGGGATGCACGGGTGCCTGGGCGGGATTCTGGCGCAGTTGCAGGCCCAGGTCGCCCTTGATCGGTTGTACCGGCGAGCCGAACGCCTGGAACTCCTGGTCACGCAACCCGACTGGCAGGATCACAGCTTCATCGTCCGCGGGCTGAAGCAGCTTCCGGTCTCGGTGCGGGGTGTCGGGTGACGGGCACCGGGGTATCGGGCACCGGGGTATCGGGCACCGGGCTGACGGGCACCGGGCTGACGGGCCGGACGTGGCTGCGGTACGAACCGACGGATGCCGCCGTGCGGCTCATCTGCCTCCCGCACGCCGGTGCCGGAGCCAGTTCCTTCGCCAGATGGCTTGGGCTGTTCCCGTCGACCGTCGCGGCGGTGCGGGTCCAGCTGCCCGGTCGTGAGGACGTGGTGGCCGAGCCCGCGCTGCGCCTGGTGCACGATGYCGTCGACGCGTTGCTACCACAGGTGACCCGGCTGATCGACCCGCCCGTGGCGTTGTATGGCCACAGCATGGGAGCACTGGTCGCCTTCGAGCTGGCCCGCGCGCTGAGTGCGGCGGGTATCCCACCGGTGCATCTGTTCGTCTCCGGCCGCCGGGCGCCACACCGGCCCGCCAGCAGGGCACCGATCCATCACCTGCCGGACGACGCGCTCGTTGCCGCGCTGAAGACGATGGGTGACACGGGGGGCTCACATCGGAGTGCGGCCTTCCTGCGCTACACGCTACGGCTCACCAGAGTCGATCTGACGCTCAGCGAGGAGTACGCGTACCGCTCCGAACCCAGGCTGCGCTGCCCGATCACGGCCTTCTACGGAACCGCGGACCCGGTTGTCGACCTGGCCGAGATCGAAGCCTGGCGGGACGAGACGGACGCGGCCTTCGCGGTCCACACCTTCCCGGGCGATCACTTCTTCCATCAACGCCACCGGGTGGCCATCGCGGCGCGCATCGCCGCGGCGTTGGAATGAGCTCCGTCGAGCCGCTCCCGGGGCGGGAGGGAAAGTCGAGGGAAGGAACAAGGGTGCCGCACGCGACATTGCTGCCGGAAGTCCTACAGAACCGCGCCGCCCGCCAGCCGGCCAGGCGGGCCTACGTGTTCGTGGATGAACACGAGGCGGAAAAGGCGGTACTGACGTACGGCGACCTGCACGCGCGGGCGCTCGCCGTGGCCGGGGAGCTGATCCGGCGCTGCCGGCCCGGCGACCGGGCGCTGCTGCTCTTCCCGCCGGGTCTGGATTTCATCGTCGCCTACTTCGGCTGCCTCTACGCGCAGGTGATCGCGGTCCCCGTCAACCCCCCGCGCAGGAACCTGATCCAGGACGCGACCCGGAGCATCATCAAGGACTGCGAGCCTTCGGCCGTGCTCACCGTCGGCGCGATGGTCGAGCACATCAGGCCCGTCGTGGAATCGATCCGTGGCCCCCTCCCCTGGCTGCCGGTCGACCAGGTGGCGGACGAGACGAACGAGACGGACCAGGCGGGCACGAGCTTCCGCCCCCGGCCCTGTCCGCCGGATTCCGTCGCCTTCCTTCAGTACACCTCCGGTTCCACGTCCGATCCGAAGGGGGTCATGGTCTCCCACCGGAACCTCGCCGCGAACCAGGAGATGATCCGGCGCGCGTTCGACCACGATCAGGACTCGACGTTCGTCGGCTGGGCACCGTTCTTCCATGACCAGGGGCTGATCGGCAACATCCTGCAGCCGCTCTACCTCGGGGCGACCAGCATCCTCATGGCGCCGATGACGTTCATCCGGTGGCCCCTGCGCTGGCTGTCGGCCATCTCCCGGTACCGGGCCCACACCAGCGGCGGGCCCAACTTCGCCTTCGATGTCTGCGTCGCACGGGCCGCCCGGGGGGATGTGCCGGACCTCGACCTCAGCTGTTGGAAGGTCGCGTTCAACGGGGCCGAGCCCATCCGTCACGAGACCCTGCGCCGGTTCTCGGCGATCTTCGCGCCCCACGGGTTCGACGAGAAGGCGTTCTACCCGTGCTACGGCCTGGCCGAGGCGACCCTGCTCGTGACCGGCAGCCGGAAGGGCCGCGGTCCCCGCGCCCTCGAGGCGGACGTCGAGGCGCTCGGTCACCGGCGCTATGTGCCGGCATCGGGCGGACGCGGCCGGAGTCTCGTCGGATCCGGGCTCGTCCTCCCGGAGGAGGAGCTCCGGATAGTGGACCCCGAAACGGGACGCCCGTGCCCCGCGGACGAGGTGGGCGAGATCTGGGTCTCCGGCGACCAGGTGGCGCAGGGATACTGGCGCCGCCCGGAGGCGACGGCCGAGGTGTTCCACGCCGAGTTCGACGGCGAGACCGGCCGGGCTTACCTGCGCACCGGCGATCTCGGCCTGCTGGTCGACGGCGAGGTCTACGTCGTGGGCAGGCTGAAGGACCTGGTGATCATTCGGGGCCGGAACTACTATCCCCACGACATCGAGCTCACCGTCCAGTCGGCCCACCCCGCGTTGCGCCCCGGCGGGTGCGCCGCGTTCTCGGTTCCCGGTGCCGACAGCGAGAAGCTGGTCGTCGTGCAGGAGATCAGGGACGAGCAGCGCCTCACCGCCGACGCGAGGGACGTCGCTGCGTCGATCCGGGCGGCGGTGACGCGGGAACACGACCTCTCGGTGAACGACCTCGTGCTGGCCCTGCCGGGCCGGCTACAGAAGACCAGCAGCGGCAAGATCATGCGAGCCGCGGCCAGGAACCGCTACCTGGCGGCCGGGTTCGAGATCTGGGAACCGGGGATGTCCTCCGTCGCCTGACGGATCCGCCGGTCCGCCTGGCGGAATGCCGCCAGGAAAGCCGGACCGCGGCCCGGCGGCTACGTGCGCCGCCGGGCCGCGGGCGCGGACCTACCGCCGCAGCGCGGCGGCGGGAACGGACTCGGGTCGGTAGGTGGCGATGATCTTGCAGAAGTCGAACGGGTTCTGCTCGACGTAGGTGCACTTCGCCAGGTCGTTCCCGTTGAAGTCGGCGCATTCGGGCAGGCGGCCCTGGTTGTAGTCCCGGGTGGCGTCCCAACCGGAGACGGCGCCGATGTTGTGGGTACGGGCGAACTCCACGAGCCGGCGCATGTGGTCCAGCGTGAAGATCCGGCCGTTGATGTGGCGGCCGAACATCGGGCAGGCGCCGATCCGCCGCCAGACCTTCTGCTCGTCCCAGTCGCGCCAGGCCCCGGCGATGTGCGTGAACATGCCGTTAAGCGCGATCACGCAGCACTCATAGGCGTCCGAGGGGGCCGTCTGGCCGAACTCCATCAGCATGCCGTTGATCAGCGATGGCTGGACGCCCGCGTCGGCGAGCAGATGCAGCAGACGCACCCCGTCGGGGTTGAAACCCACCAGGCTGCCGGGAGCGCCGTCGACGGGAAGCGTGTAGGAGATCTTCAGGCCGGGGTAGGCCGGGAGCACCTGGGAGATGGCGGCGACGTGCCGCTCCAACCCCGCCCGGTTCTGGATGAACGCTCCCTCGAAGTCGAAGTCGACATGGCTGACCCCGTAGTTCGCGAGGATCGCCCGATACGTCGCCACAATCTTGGAAACGTCGGTCTCCACATCCTCCAGGGGGACGTTGGAAGCACCCCCGAAGGAGAGGATGACCTTCCCGCCCTGCGCGGTGAACGCGGCGAAGTCCTCCTTGCCAAAATCGCCTGTCGCGGCCTCCCCGTAGCTCGGATAGCCGCCCCAGTACACCTTCTTGTCGCCGCCCGGCTGCGCCACCAGGAAGCCGACGAAGAAACTGTCGATTCCGGACAGGGAGCCGTATTCGGCGAGCTTCGGGTTCGGCCATGCGGTGTAGTCGACGAAGGGCGCTCGCGGCGCATCCCAGGTACCGGGGTCCGGGAGGGGGGCGGTAGTCGACGCGGCTACCTCCTCGGACAGCTCCGACCGGTTGCCGCTGACGTCGAACGCGCGGACCCGCAGAATGTACTCCGTCAACGAGTTCAGCCCCGACACCGTGGCCTCGGCGGCGGTGGTCGCCAGGACACGGGGTTCTCCACCCGGAGTCCGGTAGAACACCTCGTAGCCCGCCACCGCGATGTTGTCCGTGGACGGATCCCAGGTCAGGTGCAGGCTGTGCGGCGCCCAGCCGGTGATGCGCAGCTTCTCCGGCACCGTGGGCGGATCGGTGTCCTCGGGTGGGTTGGCGTTCTCCCCGTTGACCGTGAAGCCGTTCGGCAGCAGGGCGGGATCCGAGCCGGCGCCCGTACCACCGTTCTGCATCGCGAGGGTGAACTCCTGCGATCCCCTCGCCTGGATGATCTTCCGTTCGGACACCAGGCGGCCAGTGACGACGTCAGTCGGYCGATCAACTGGGTTGAACACCAGTCCGTAAACATTCCGGATGAGCCGGGGCGCGGCGAACGTACAGGATATCTCCGGATCCACCACGTCCTCGGTGGAGTAGTTGGAGATGGTCACCTTGAAGTTGGCCCAATGTTCGGTTCCGTTGGGCAGCCACTCCGCTGACGCGAACACAAGACCTTGCGAATCCGACACAGTCTGTCTCCTCCGAGGGTTTTGTCGGGTTCAGCCRGCATATCAGCGTGGCACCGCTAAGGAGACGTTACTCCGGACGCGGGACTGATATGACGCGACCCCAAGATATACGCCGCCGTCTCGGTGGACGTGCGGACGCGCCCGTTGGCTCATGGACCACCTTCGGCCGAGCGGGCCTACGGAAATTCTCGGTCGGGAAAGCCCCCAAAACCGGAAGCACGGTACCCCTGGAACACGGCGGTCCGGAACACGGCGGTCCGGAACACGGCACCCCGGAGCGGCACGGAACCACGCATCAGGGTCTTGATGCGCCGCGATCCGTCAGCTCATCAACCTATTATGATCAGCGGAGACCGGATCTCGCCCGCCATCCGGACGTGCGCCCGATGACCCCGGTCGCGACGCATCGGAGGTGCCATGTCCACGCCCCCGGGATCCACGCCGCCCACGGATGGCTTCACCAGCAACTGCACCGCGTGACGCCCGCCGGGCGGCCGACCCGTTCGTCAGTCGTCCAGCACGCGCAGCGCCTTCGACGGACACAGCGCGACCGATCGGCGCACAGCGTCCAGCCGACCGGCGGCGACCTCTTCGATCAGGGTGACGACGAGGCCGTCGTCACCCTGATCGAAGACCTCCGGCGCGGTCATCACGCACATCCCAGCGCCGACACAGACGGCGCGATCAGCGACAATCTTCATGCGACACCCTCCTGTTCCGCCCTCTTCCACCAGGGACCGGGTCTCACCAGGTGACCGGGAGTGCGTGCAGCMCGTGTACGACATGATGGGTACGGAACGCGACCTGTTCGTAGGGCACGGCCAGCGCGAGATCGGGGAAGCGTCGCAGCAGCGCGGGGAACGCGATGCGCATCTCCATCCGGGCCAGCGGCGCTCCCAGGCAGTGGTGCACGCCGTGGCCGAAAGCGACGTGGCCGGGAGCGCCACGGGTGATGTCGAGCCGGTCCGGATCCCCGACGAGAGCCGGGTCTCGGTTGGCCGCGGGTAGCGCCAGGAGCAGTTGTTCGCCCGCCGGGATGCGGTGACCGGCGATCTCCACCTCGGTCGTCGTCGTGCGGGGCACACCGGAGGGCACGATGGACAGCCACCGCAGCARTTCCTCGACGGCGGGCTCGACCTGGGCCGGATCGTCGCGGACCATGGCGAGCTGGTCGGGATGGCGCAGCAGCGCCAGGGTGCCGAGAGCAAGCATGTTCGACGTCGTCTCGTGCCCGGCGACCAGCAGCAGCGAGGCGATGCCGACCAGCTCGGCGGTGCTCAGTTCGTCGCCGTGCTCGCGCACCAGCATGCCCAGCAGGTCCTCGCCCGGGGCCGCCTGCGCCCGCGTGACCAGCCCGGCCATGTACGCACGGGCCTCGCGCTGCAGGGCCAGCCGCTGCTCGATCGGCAACGAGGCGTCGATCTGCCGGCGGGTGCGCTGCTGGAACTCCGCGCGGTCGGAATACGGCACCCCCAGCAACTCGCAGATCACCAGCGACGGCACCGGAAGCGCGAAGGTCGCGACCAGATCGGCAGGCCGGCCGGCCCGTTCCACCTCGTCGAGCGCCGCGTCGACGATGTCCCGGATCCGCGGCTCCAACCCGCGCATCCGGCGCACGGTGAACTCCGGGGTGAGCATCCGGCGCAGCCGGGTGTGATCTGGCGGATCGAACGCGAGCATCTGCCCCGCCCGCAGTTCGGCGATTTCCTCATCACTCAGGACGGGACCGCCAGGACCTACGACCCACTGATTGACGTTGCTGAACCTGCCCGGATCCGCGAGTATCTCGCGGACGTCCTCGTACCGGCTGACCAGATACGCGGGTATCCCGAACACGGTGACAACGCGGCAGACGCCGTCGGTGTCCCGGATCCGGACGAGTTCCTCGATCGGATCGAACTGCGCTCGCCGTATATGCAGCGGAACTATCGGTGCCGCGGCCATCGCCTGTCCACCCTTCGTCGTTCACGCGGGACCTCGGACACCGACGACGCTACCATCCACGCGAAAAATTGCTGTCGTTTGAACGGACCGCATCCGGATATCCACCGCCGAAGATAGCCCCGAGGAAGAGAACATCCATCAACAAGTGGATCGGCATTGTTCGACACGTCAGTATTATTTTATATTTTTTGACAAAATTCACCATAGTTCAATATTGTCTACCATTTTTGATTTCCCATCTATCGCCATCGGGAAAAATGCCATGGTGAATCATCCGTAGAGAATCGGCCTTCCCCACGCCAGGCTCGMGCCCGGGCGCGGATGATGATCCGACCACCCGCCGAGTGGGCCTGGACCGGTCAGATCGACCGAGGACAAGATCCGTGTTGCGGAGGGTAACCGCGGCTCCTACAGTTCGGTAGTACCACCGGATGCCGCGGAATCCGCGCCCTCCGGTGAGTTCTGACCCCGCCCCGCGCCGGCCGATTCCTCGCCACCGGCCGGTGCCCACATCCTGCGTCATGACGGGTACCGAGCGACACACAGGGGAGCCAGAAGATGAGGGACCGCAGGGAGACAGACGTCGTCGAGCTGGCGCAAGAACACGCGGAGCTGCTGCCCGAGCGCATGACCCTGGCGGCGATCGAGATAAACCGCACCGAGTTCGACCCCACCTTCTACCCGGTCGGCTCGCCGGGCAGCAACAATGCCCAAATCGATAATCATCCGGAGCCGCAGACCGCCTACAGCGACGGAGCGTTCGTCAAGACCATCGCCAACAGCTGGAACCGCATCGAGCAGTGGTGAACTCCGGAACGATTCTGCTCCTCMCGCCGGTCTCCCCGGCCGGGTAACCGCACCCGACCACGTTCTCCCGAGGTCGCCAAGGGCACCGTGCACCCGCGGCCACCGGCCGGCCGACTATCCTTCGGCCGGCCGGAAGGCATGCCCTCGCCTCGGTCAGGCCGATCCGAGAAGGCCAGCCGAAGTTTCGACCGACGCTGGCACGACCGTGACACACCTTGTGCAGGTGCTGGCCACCAGGTTGAGCGGTGGCTAGCGTTCCCACCGCCCGAATATCCGAGGCAACTCAGATCGGTGGGAAACAAGGATGAACGATATCACGGGCAACTGCGCCGGCGAGCTGAATGGAGAACTGTTCTTGGAATGGGCGGAACTACTACCCGAACGGACGACTCTCGCCGCGGTCGAGATCGGTCGGAAGGAGTTTGACCCAACCTTCTTTCCGGTCGGCTCCCCCTGGTCGAAAATGGCACAGATCGACGCTCATGCGGAGCCGCAGGTCGCCGGTGGATTCCTGCCCATTCTCATCACACTGGTACCGAGCATCAACATCATCATACAGAAATAACACCGACCGCTTTACCGCTTTACCGCTTTACCGCTACGACCGACAGATACACCGCCGGATTCCTCCGGGGTGGTCACCCGGCCGGCCGCCGGTCGACGGACCGGCGGCCGGCTTCCCGCCAGTTCATGACAATGAGGATGGGACGCAGATGACCGAGTCCACCCGGTCGTCCACCCGGCCGACAACGATGCCGCCGGTGCCTTCCAAACCGGACCGGACGCCCGACCTCACCGATATCACCGGCGTCACCGATATCACCGGCGTCACCGGCGTCACCGATCCGACGGGCGTTCCCGGGCCGACCGAGGTACCCGCCAGACCGAGCCGGGCCGACGGCCTGGCGCTACTCGGCGAGTTCACCGGGTCGGGCCTGGCCCGACCCGTCTTCCTGGCCCGCCGCGCCGACGGTCAGGTCGTCGCACTCACCGAACTGCTCGCGCACATCCTCGAAGCGGCGGACGGCGCCCGCGACGTCGCCGCGATTGCCGACCGGGTCACGGTGGTCTGCGCCCGCCGGATGAGTGGCGCCGACGTCGCGTACCTCGTAGCGGATCGGCTCATGCCACTCGGCCTGATCGCCAGCGAGAACGGCGTCACCCCGGCACCACGGGCGAAGGCGCTGTTCACACTCGCAGCCCGGCACACCCTGCTACCCGCGCCGGCCGTGCACCGGGTCAGCCGGGTGTTCGCGATGCTGTTCCGGCCAGCGGCCGTGGCCCTGCTGCTGGCCCTGCTGGTGGTCACCGACGTGTGGACGTTCGGCCGGCACAGCGTCCGAGACAGCGCGGCGGAGGTGCTCGCGACCCCGGCGCTGATCCTGGTGGTGGTCGGCCTGGCCCTCGCCGGCGCACTGTTCCACGAATGCGGGCACGCCGCGGCCTGCCACTACGGCGGTGCCCGCCCGGGAGTCATCGGTTTCGGCATGTACCTGGTGTGGCCGGCCTTCTTCACCGACGTCACCGACTCCTACCGGCTGAGCCGGCTCGGCCGGCTGCGCACCGACCTCGGCGGCATCTATTTCAACGGACTGTTCGTTCTGCTGCTCGCCGGGGCTCTCGCGCTCACCCACGCCGGTGTGCTGGTGACCGCCGTCGTCCTTGTCCACCTGGATGCCATACGCCAGCTTGCGCCCTTCGTCCGGCTCGACGGCTACTACATCGTCAGCGACCTGGCCGGGGTACCGGACCTGTTCAACCGGATGGGGCCGGCGCTACGCGCGACGCTGYCACGGCGGCGCAACCGCGTCCCGCGCGGGCGRCCTGCCCGATCAGCAGGACGGAGCCGACCGGACGGGCTGACCCCGCCGGACATCCGAAGCCGACCGGACGGGCTGACCCGGCCGGCCCGGATCGTGGTGACCGCCTGGGCGCTGCTCGCGGCGCCGCTGATCCTGGTGAACCTGGTCGTGCTCATGGTCTCGGTTCCGTTCGTGCTTACCCGGACGACCCGGGCCATGTGGGACTATCTCGGGCTGGCGGGCCGGGCGACCCGTGACGGGAAGCTGGTCACCGCATTCGCGGAGGTCGTCTCCGCGCTGCTGGTCGCGCTGCCGGCCGGCGGGATGCTGTTCGTGCTGTTCCTGCTCGCCCGGGGCGTGCTACGGGCGGTCCGGGCGCACCGGGAAGGCTGCCGACGCGGGTAACGGCCTCCCGCCGGCCAGCTCGCGACGGCACCACCACCGACAGCCCCCACCCGATCAGACGACGGTGGGCCGGTAGAGGCGGGCGTAGGCGCCGCCGTCGGCGAGCAGCTCGCTGTGCGTGCCGTCCTCGACGATCTGGCCGTGGTCCATCACGTAGATGCGGTCGGCGTCAATCACCGTGGACAGCCGGTGCGCGATCACCAGGCACGTCCGCCCCACCGCGAGCCGGTCCAGGGCGGTGCGCACGGCGGCCTCGGAGACGGTGTCCAGCGCCGAGGTCGCCTCGTCCAGCACCAGCACCCGTGGTGACTGCAGCAGGACCCGGGCGATGGCCAACCGCTGCCGCTCACCACCGGACAACCGGTAGCCCCGGGCGCCGACCCGGGTCGCCAGGCCCTCGGGCAGCCGGTCGAGCAGGGCGGAGAGGCTGGCGGCCGCCAGGGCGGCACGCAGCTCGTCGTCGGTTGCGTCCAACCGGCCGTAACGGAGGTTCGCCGCGATCGTGTCATGGAACAGATGCGGGTCCTGAGGGACGACGCCGATCATCGTGTGCAGACTATCCGGCGGGATGTCGTCGAGGGGAACCCCGCCGAGACGGATGCCGCCGCGCCGCGGCCGGTGCATGCCGCTGGCCAGATAGGTGATGGTCGTCTTGCCGGCCCCGCTGGCCCCGACGATCGCCGTCGTCGTCCCCGCGGCGACTTTCAGGGTCACCCCGCGCAGGTTCCACGTCGGGTCGTCGTCCGGCCAGTCGCCGTCCGGCCGGTCCTCGGCCGTGGCAAGATCGTAAGAGAACCATACGTCGTCGAACGTCAGATCGAGTCCCCGGCCGGCATCGACTCCCCAGCGAGCGGCGGCCGGCACCGGTTCCGTCCCGGACCGCGGTGCGCGGGGGACGGTCAGCGCGGGGGCCCGGGCCCCTTCGAACCTCAGGCGTACCTCGTCCTGCGGGACGTCAAGCAGGGAGAAGATCCGCCGGAAGGACGCGCCCGCACCCGCGAGCTCCGCACGCAGGTTGACAGCGGACGAYAGTGGTCCGAAGGCCACCAGCAACGCGCCGCCCAGGGCTGCGACCGTCCCGAGCGTGATGCGACCGCTGGAGACCAGCCAGGCCCCCAGCGCCAGCACCGCCGTCATCGTCGCGATAATCCCGAGGTTGACCAGGAACCGGACCCGCGACATCAGCCGGGCCTGATCCTCGGCGGCGGCGAGCAGCTCGGCGCCCGCCGCGTCGAAGCGGGTCTGCTCGTAGTCGACCCGGTCGAACAGCCGCACGTGCAGCGCCCCGGAGACCGACGAGGTGTCGGCGACCTGGACCATGAGCAGACCGTCGAGCTCCCGCTGGCGGATGGACAGCGCGGCGAGCCGCCGCCGGCCCGAGCGGACGATCAGCAGCGTGGCCGGCGCGAAGACCATCACCGCCAGGCTCAGACGCCAGTCCAGCACGAAGACGACGATCGAGCCGACGACGATGTCCGCGATCCGGCAGACCACCGCCTGCACGGTGGCGGAAATCGCGTTCTGGGCGTTCAGGACGTCGGTGGACATCACCGTCATCACCTCCCCCTGCTGGCTGCGGGGAAAGAAGGCGAAGGGCAGGCGCTGCAGGTGAGYGTTCACCGTCTGACGGATCCGCACGGAGACAACGCCGCCGAGCCGAGCGATGAGCGCCATGCGCACCGAAAGCACRCTCGACTCGAACACCAGCACCGCGCACAGCAGCAGAACGGGGACGACGAGGTCACGCACCTGGCCGGTGGGCAACGACGTGTCGATGAGATGGCGCAGGACGAACGGCCCGACGGCGACGGCGGCCGAACCGAGAACGGACAGCCCGACGAGGACCGCGACGACCCGGCCCTGGTCGGCGAAGAACCGGACGCTGCGCCGCGCCTCGGGCGCGCCGGTCAACCGCGCGAGCGCACGCGCATGCAAGCGGATCACCCACGACGGGACGGGCAGCGACTCACGGATCACGCCGCCGAGGCTATGCCGACGCGCGCCGAGGCGGCGAGGGGCCTCCCGCGGGGCACAACCCTGACGCCCCACCGCCCTGACGCGAGTCGGGGCGGTGGGGCGTCAGGGTCAGACCGACCGCGGTGGCGGAAGCCGATGGGCCGGGAAGAAACCGGGGCCGGGATCCGGGGACCACCCGGGATCGTCAACGGTTCCCGGACACGGGTCGTTGGACGCGCCCCTCCTCCAGCCGCCTGCCTTCCACCGCGCCGGCGCCGAAGCCGGGAATCGCCAGGCCCTCCAGCGAGGCGGGCGGTCGGGAAACGCCCCGCAGCCGGAACCCCATGGCAATCTTGGTCAGCCCGATCGCCAGGGCCGTGAGGCCCACCCACAGGGCCAGCAGCGGCAACGAGACCCGCTGGGAACCCACCACCCAGAACGCCGCCCCGATCTCCAACGCACCGACGATCAGCGGCATCCACCACTGGGCCGGGGTGGGGCGGCCCTCCGCCGCGGTGGCGTACTGCCCGGCCGCGGCCTGCTGCTCAGTCCGTCGGGCGACGAACGAGTTGACGACGTCGTAGAGACCCTTGATCAAAAAGAACCAGGCCGCGATCCGGCCCACTGCCTTGACCGTGGGATCCGGCCAGACCAGCGCCACCACCCCGCCGGCCACGAACAGCACCGCGAGCAGCGCATGGGACCAGCGCCAGTCCCGGGCCGTCGCCGCCGCCGCCAGCAACTCACTCACCGCACCGAGGAGCAGGACGATCCCGAGAAGCACGGCGATCGACCATACCGTGGTCAGATCGAACTGCGGAATGGCCAGCGCGAACAGGGCAAAAGCTGCTCCAACGGCGAGAAAACCAAACCAGGGCACATTTGTGGATCTTTCATGTGTACGACGATCTGAGGCAGTTATGTCGCTCACGATCCTATTCTCCCCTCGTCGGTCACCGATACAAGGACCTTGCCGTCAGCTGGCGCTCGACATCACAGGTCAACAAGAGGAGCAGGACGATCCCGAGAAGCACGGCGATCGACCATACCGTGGTCAGATCGAACTGCGGAATGGCCAGCGCGAACAGGGCAAAAGCTGCTCCAACGGCGAGAAAACCAAACCAGGGCACATTTGTGGATCTTTCATGTGTACGACGATCTGAGGCAGTTATGTCGCTCACGATCCTATTCTCCCCTCGTCGGTCACCGATACAAGGACCTTGCCGTCAGCTGGCGCTCGACATCACAGGTCAACAAGCTGATGCCCGCCACCCGGCGAACCACGCTTATCCGCTGGACATCATTCCGAACCGACGACGACGCCATATCGCCCGCGGCGTTACTCAACTCCTCCCAGCAGGTGGGTGCCGCCCTGGGGCGGGGGGCCACCATCACCACCGCTGCCGCCGCCACTGCCACCGCCACACAGCAAGATCATCCATGGGCGGCTGCGGCACCGAACGTCACAGGTCGATGACGTAGGCGCAGTGAGAGGTATGACTTAGGGTAGGCTTTCCTTACTTGTACATTGGCTGGGTGACCAAGGCAGGCCCGTCCCTCGCAAGCTCGACTGTGTTCCTCGCCCGCCACCTTGAACGGCACGGTGACCGCACGGCCGTTGTCACGGCTGAGGGCCGGCTGTCCTACCGCGAACTGGCGGCACGCGTCGACGCCGCCGCCGGTCGGCTCGGCGCCGGGCGGCGGCTGGTGCTCCTCGCGGCGGTCAACACGATCGACGTCCTCGTCCTGTACCTGGCGGCGCTGTCCGCCGGGCACGCGGTCCTGCTGGTGCCGGGTGACAACGCCGCGTCGACCGACGCCCTGATCACGTCCTATGACCCCGACGTGGTGATCCGCCCGGCCGGCACGCGGACCCGCGTCGAGCAGCGGCGGGAGGGCTCGAAGCACGACCTTCATCCGGACCTCGCGCTGCTGCTGAGCACGTCGGGCTCGACGGGCTCACCGAAACTGGTCCGGCTGTCGTACACGAACCTGCAGGCCAATGCCGAGTCGATCGTCGAGTGCCTCGGCCTTCGCCCCGGCGACCGCGCCGCGACGACCCTGCCCCTGTACTACTGCTACGGGCTGTCGGTCGTGCACAGTCACCTCCTGTGCGGGGCCGGTCTGATCCTGACGTCCCTGTCCGTCGTGGACGCCTGCTTCTGGAACCTCTTCCGGGACGGGCAGGGAACCTCGCTGGCTGGCGTCCCCTACACGTTCGACCTGCTCGACAGGATCGGTTTCGACGCGATGTCGCTGCCGCATCTGCGCTACATCACGCAGGCCGGCGGTCGACTGGCGCCGGACCGGGTGGCCCGCTACGCCGAGCTCGGACGACGCAACGGCTGGGACTTCGTCGTGATGTACGGCCAGACCGAGGCCACGGCGCGGATGTCCTGCCTGCCGCCGCACCTCGCGCCGACCCACCCCCACACCATCGGAGTCCCGGTCCCGGGCGGGTCGTTCCGGCTCGAGCCGCTGGCCGAYCGCACCGGGAGCACCGACAGCACCGGGGATCTGGGGCAGCTCGTCTATTCCGGGCCCAACGTCATGATGGGTTACGCGCGGACGGCCTCGGACCTCGCGCTCGGTCCGACGCTCGACGAGCTGCGCACCGGGGACGTCGCGCGCCGCACCGATGACGGCCTGTACGAGATCGTGGGACGGCAGACCAGATTCGCCAAGGTCTTCGGGATCCGGATCGACCTGCAACACGTGGAAGACACCCTCGCCGGCCAGGGGCTCAGCGCCTGCTGCGTGACCGGCGACGACGCCGTTGACGTGATGATCGAGGGTGACCGGGACACGCCTTCGGTCCGCCGGCTGGTCGCGCGGGCCTGCCGGCTGCCGGAGAACGCCGTCCGCGTCCACCGCCTGGCCGCCCTGCCCCGCCTGGCCACCGGCAAACCGGATCTGGTCGCGCTGCAGGAGATCGCCCGCGACGCGCGACCGGCGCGCACGACCGCGCCCACCGGACGGGACGGACCGTCGGACGGAACAGCCGACGTACGCCGGCTGTTCGCCGAGCTGCTCCACCGCGACGATGTCACCGACGACAGCACCTTCGTGAGCCTGGGCGGCGACTCGCTGTCCTACGTGGAACTGTCACTGCGGCTGGAGGACGCCCTCGGACACCTGCCCGCCGGCTGGCACACCATGGCCGTGCGGGACCTGAAGCCGGCCACGCGACCGAAGCGCCGGGCTGGCGGCTCTGGCAGCTCGATCGAGACCAGCGTGCTGCTCCGGGCGGTTGCGATCGTGCTGATCGTCGGGACGCACGCCAACACCTTCGACGCCGTCGGCGGCATCCTCGGGGGCGCCCATCTCCTCATCGCCGTCGCCGGCTACAACTTCGCCCGTTTCCACCTGACCGCGGCGCCGCGGCGCGACCGGGTCCGCGGGCTGCTCCGCAGCATCGCGTACCTCGCGATGCCGAGCATCGTCTTCATCACCGTACTCGTGCTCGTCATGGACGAACACGAACCCGCCAACATCGTGCTGCTCAACAGCGTGTTCGGGCCGGACCGCGCGGGCCCACCCTGGGAGTTCTGGTTCGTCGAAGCCCTGGTCCAGATCCTGCTGGTCCTCGCGGCCCTGCTCGGCGTGCCGGCGTTCGACCGCTGGCAGCGGCGCCGCCCGTGGGCCGTCGCCGCCGGTGTCCTCGCCGCCGGTCTGCTCACCCGCTTCGACGTCGTGGCCCTACCGCCGGGACCACGCCACACCCAGACGTCGGTGGCGGTGCTCTGGCTGTTCGCGCTGGGATGGGCCACCGCCGCCGCGACCACGGTACGGCAGCGGCTGGCCCTCACCGCGGCGGCGGCGCTCACCATCCCCGGGTTCTTCGCTGACGCACGCCGGGAGCACGTGGTGCTCGGCGGCGTGCTCCTGCTGGCCTGGACCACGAGCGTCCGCTGCCCACGCCCGCTGCGCCGGCTGGCGGGCCCGCTGGCCGGCAGCTCGCTCTACATCTACCTGACCCACTGGCAGGTGTTCCCCCTTCTGCAGGACGACCATCCGGTCCTGGCGCTGCTGGCCTCGCTCACCGTCGGCGTCGCCGCGTGGAAGGTCTCGTTCCATGCCATGGGCCTTCTCAGCCGGCTCACGGCGGGCGTGCCGATCCCACTCGGCGCCAGGCGTCCGCTCCGCGGTTCGCCCGCCAGCGCTCCCGACTTGTGCCACTCGTCACATTCTACGGCGCTAAGGTAAGCATGAGTTAACTTCTACACCGATTAGGGGTTCGAGGTCGGTCGGACGTGTCTGTCCAGGTGGAGGGTTCAGGTGGAGTGTTCAGCTGGAGGAGCCCGATGGGTTCGTTAGGAAGAACCTTGGTCGTGCTGGTGACGGCCACCTGCCTGGCCGGCCTGTCAGCGTGCGGCTCGGGGGACGACGGGAAGACGATCACGCTCTACAACGCGCAGCACCAGGACCTGATGYGGGTGATGGTGGACGCGTTCACCAAGCAGACCGGCATCAAGGTCGAGTTGCGTCGCGGCGGCGACCCCGAGCTGGCGAACCAGATCGTCCAGGAAGGCGACAGCTCGCCGGCGGACGTCTTCGTCACCGAGAACTCGCCGGCCATGACGCTGGTCGACCGCGCCGGCCGCTTCAGCAAACTGGACCGGGCCACCTTGGGCCAGGTGCCTGACCAGTACGTCCCGAGCACCGGCAACTGGGTCGGTTTCGCGGCCCGGTCGACGGTGTTCATCTACAACCGTGGGCAGGTCGCCAAGAACGAGCTGCCCACGTCGATCATGGACCTGGCGGGACCGGCGTGGAAGGGGAAGGTCGGTGTCGCGGCGGCCGGAGCGGACTTCCAGGCCATCGTCAGCGCCGTACTCGCGGTGAAGGGCGAGGGGGCCACCGCCGAGTGRCTCGCCGGGCTGAAACGCAATGCGAAGATCTACGACAACAACATCGCCGCGCTGCGCGCCGTGAACGCGGGCGAGGTCCCCGCCGCTGTGATCTACCATTACTACTGGTACCAGGACCAGGCGGAGTCGGGCAAGGACAGCAGGAACGTCGACCTGCACTTCTTCGGCCACCGGKACCCGGGCGCGTTCGTCAGCGTCTCCGGCGCCGGCGTCCTCGCGGCCAGCGACCAGCAGGCCGAGGCGCAGCGGCTGGTCGCCTTCCTCACCAGCGACGCCGGGCAGAAGGCGCTGGTCGACAGCGGTGCCCTGGAGTACGCCGTGTCCGACGCGGTCCCCACGAACCCTGCGCTGAAGCCGCTGTCGACCCTCGATCCGCCCGACATCGACATCTCGACCCTGAACGGACCAAAGGTCGTCGAACTGATGCAGCGGGCGGGCCTGCTCTGAACGGCCAGCCCACGACGGCGGGATGGTGGGTACGCACCGGCCCGGCGTACCCGCGCCCGCTGCTGCTGGCCTGCGTGCTCGTCGCGCTGCTCGCGGCCGTCCCACTGTTCTTCGTCGTCGGATACACGGTCAGTGTGGGCTGGTCGGAGGCCTGGCGGCTGCTGATCCGGCCCAGGGTCGGCGAGCTGCTGGTCAACACCACCAAGCTCGTGACCGGCGGGATGGCGGCCAGCGCCGTCCTGGGCACGGCCGCCGCCTGGCTGGTGGAACGGAYGGCCCTGCCGGGACGACGGGTCTGGCACGTGCTGCTCGCCGCTCCGCTGGCACTGCCCGCGTTTGTCGTCAGCTACGGTTGGGTTTCGCTGACCGCGGACGTCGAGGGATACCCGGGCGCCCTGCTGATCGTGACACTCGCCTACTACCCGCTGGTCTACCTCCCCGTCGGCGCGACCCTGCGGGGGCTGGACCCGGCGCTGGAGGAATCCGCCAGGTCACTCGGGCTCGGCCCGTGGCGGACGTTCACCAGGGTCGTGCTCCCGCAGTTGCGCCCGGCCGTCCTCGGCGGGTCGCTGCTGGTCGGCCTGCACCTGCTCGCCGAGTTCGGCGCCCTGCAGATGCTGCGGTTCCCCACCTTCACCACGGCCATCTACGACCAGTACCGCTCGTCGTTCAACGGCCCGGCGGCGAACATGCTCGCCGGCGTCCTGGTGCTGTACTGCGCGGTCCTGGTCGGCACCGAGCTGAGCCTGCGCGGTCGGCACCGCTACGCCCGGCTCGGGCCCGGAGCCAGCCGCACCGCGCAACCCGCCCGGCTCGGCCGGCTCACCGCCCCCGCCGTCGGCGGGCTCGGCGCGGTCGTGGGCCTGGCGCTCGGCGTGCCGCTGGTGAGCCTCGTCCGCTGGCTGCTGGTGGGTGCCTCCGCCGCCTTCCCCGCCGTCGAACTGGCCACCGCCGCCGCGACCGCGGCCGGACTCGGCCTCGCCGGCGCGCTGTGCACCGTCCTGTTGGCGCTTCCGGTGGCGTGGCTCGCGGTACGCCACCCGGGCCGGATCGGGACGCTGCTTGAACGCAGCACCTACACGGCCAACGCGCTGCCGGGCATCGTGGTGGCGCTCGCTCTCGTCACGGTATCGCTGCACATCCTGCCGGCCGTGTACCAGACCACCACCCTCCTGATCGCCGCCTACGCGATCATGTTCCTGCCGCGGGCCACGGTGGCGGTACGGGGCGCGATCGCGCAGGCGCCACCCGTCCTGGACGACGTCGCACACGCCCTGGGCCTGCGCCCGACGCGGGCCTGGCTGCGGGTCACCCTGCCGCTGATCGCCCCCGGCGTCGGCGCCGGCGCCATCCTGGTGTTCCTCGCTGTGGTCACCGAACTCACCGCGACCCTGCTGCTGTCACCCACCGGCACCGACACCCTGGCGACCGAGTTCTGGAGCAACGTCMGCGACGTCGATTACGGCGCGGCCGCCCCCTACGCGGGGTTGATGGTGCTGCTGTCGACCCCGGCGACCTTCCTGCTCACCCGTTCTGCTAGGAGAAGCACGTGACAGCGCTGAGTGTCAGCCAGGTCACCAAACGGTTCGGCGCCACGACAGCCCTCGCCGGGATCGATCTGCGAGTGCCCGACGGCAGTGTGACGGCCGTGCTCGGGCCGTCGGGCTGCGGCAAGACCACCCTGCTACGGCTGGTGGCGGGATTCGGCGACCCGGACGGCGGGACGATCGACTTCGGCGCCGAACGGGTGTTCGGCCCCGGTCGCAGCGTTCCCGCCCAGCGGCGGCGGGTCGGGTACGTCCCGCAGGAAGGTGCCCTGTTCCCGCACGTGGACGTCGCGGCCAACATCGGGTTCGGCCTGCCCCGCGCCGAACGCCGATCCGCCGGGCGGGCCGCCGAGCTGCTCGACCTCGTCGGGCTGGACGCGAGCCTGGCCCGCCGGTTCCCTCATCAGCTCTCCGGCGGCCAGCAGCAGCGCGTGGCGCTGGCGCGGGCCCTGGCCCCGCGGCCGTCCCTGGTGCTGCTCGACGAGCCGTTCTCCTCCCTGGACGCGGGGCTCCGCCTGAACACCGCCCGCGCCGTCGTCGAAGCGCTGCGTGCCAACCGGACCACTGCGCTGCTCGTCACGCACGACCAGAACGAGGCGCTGTCACTGGCCGACCAGGTCGCCGTCATGGCCGCCGGTCGCATCGCCCAGACCGGCACGCCCCAGGGCGTCTACGCCTCACCCGGCAACCCGACCGTCGCGGCCTTCGTCGGCGCCGCCGTGTTCATGCCCGCCGTCGTCACCGGGCTCACCGCCTCCTGCGACCTTGGCGAACTCGCCGTCCGGCCCGGGTCTCCCCAGGGCGAGGCGCGCCTGCTCGTCCGGCCGGAACAGATCAGGCTCCTCGCCGCGGCGGACGGCGACAAGAACCAGAACGAGAACCAGAACGAGAACCAGAACCAGCACGAGAGCCAGGACCGAAACGAGAACGAAGAGCGGAACGAAGAGCGGAACAAGGAGCGGAACAAGGAGCGGAACGTGGTGGTCGGCCGGGTCACCGAGGTGCGGTACTTCGGCCACGACGCCACCGTCCAGCTCCGGCTCGACCGGTCCGGCCGCACCGTGACGGCGCGGGTGCCGGGGCGCCAGCTTCCCGAACCCGGCACCCGCGTGCGGCTGTCGATCACCGGGCCCGTCACGGCCTTCCCACCCCATTGACTCCGTCGCGGCTCTCACCGACGCCGGTCCCGGCGCCGGCACGGTCGCGGCGGTCACGAGCGCCCTGCTACCGCCACGCAGGTCGATCGTCACCGCCTGACCGTCCCCGAACGACGACAGGTCGGCCGGTCGATTCGTACAGTCAGACTTATGACGTCGCCCACGCCTATGACGTCGCCGGCGGGAACCGCCCGGATCGACACCTGGATCTGGTGCGTGCGCCTGGTCAAGACGCGATCGCAGGCGACCGCCGCCTGCCGCGCCGGCCATGTCCGCCTCAACGGCGAGCGGGTCAAGCCGGCCCATCCGGTGCGGGCCGGCGACGAGATCCGGGTGCGCCAGCCCGGGCACGAGCGGGTCGTCGTCGTCACCCGGATCCCGCACAGGCGGGTCGGCGCGCCCGTTGCCGCGGAGTCCTTCGTCGACCGCAGCCCGCCGGTCGCGCGCGAGGTGCCGCCGGTGGTGGCCGTGCGCGATCGGGGCGCCGGGCGGCCGACGAAGCGCGACCGGCGGGCGCTGGAACGCCTGCGCGACCAGCCCCGCCGGCCGGATGCGCGGTAGCGGCGCCGCTACTGGGTGCCCAGTAGCGGCGCCCCGGTCAGGCGACGCCTCGGTCGAGGGAGTTCGCAATCGCCCACACACCATGACCATCCCCAGGAACCTTGCCCTGGGATTACTAACCCTGGTACTACCCGCCATGGGATTACTTCGCATCAACGGTGTGAAGAAAACGAAGGAAGCGACCGGGTACGTTGCCGGTGACCGGGACCGGGCTCTGCCGCTGCGTGCCGCGTAGCGTTATCCGCGCTCGTGGAACGCGATCGTGAGGTTGATCTGCCTGGACGACACGACCGCGGGTCGCGTCCCGCCGCACCGACCGGCTCGAACTAGAGTCAGGCCCATGGGGCGAGCGTCATCCGGGTTGGCTCGGTGGAATTCGCGATGAGCTACCGTGAGAAACCGAGCGTGGACATCCCGGACCATTCGGCGGGGCAGCCCGCCCGTAATGGGCGTTCGGTCCGGTTCAGCATTGTGATGCCGACATACAACCGCCGAGACGTGGTATTGCAGAGTATTGCGGAACTCAGGTATCTCGATATGCCGTGGCCCTGCGAATTGATCGTCGTCGTCGACGGTTCCACGGATGGCACTGAGAAGGCTCTCCAGGCTGTCTCTCTGCCGTTCTCCAAGCGAATCCTGTGGCAGGAGAACGCGGGCGCGGCCGCAGCGAGAAACCGTGGCGCCGCGGGCGCGCTCGGCGAGTTCATCCTCTTTCTCGACGACGACATGGCGGCGGACCGGCGGCTCCTCGTCGAGCATGAGCGGCTTCTCGCCGCCGGCGCCGACGCCGTGGTCGGCCACATCCCGATGCACCCCGCCTCGCCTCCTACGGTGCTCACCTACGGAGTCGACCGGTGGGCCCGGGCACGCCGCCGGAGGCTGCTGCGGTCGGACGGGCGGCTGACCGTCGCGGACCTGCTCTCCGGGCAGGTGTCGATGCGGGCGTCGACCTTCGCCAGGCTCGGCGGTTTCGACACGGGTTTTACCGCCGGCGGCAGCTTCGGCGGTGAGGACACCGACTTCCTCTACCGGCTGCTGCAGAGCGGTGCGCGGGTTCGATTCGCCGCCGACGCCGTCTCCTACCAGCGTTACGTCGTTTCGCCCGAGGCGCACCTGAGGCAGTGGACGCAGGCCGGGCAGGCCGATGCCGCGCTTTCCCGAAAACATCCGGGTCTCGGTGACCTGCTCTTTGCCCAGCATGGCGGGAAGACGATCAGAGGAAGCCTCACCAGGGCCGCGGCGGCGGCACCGCCCTGGGCGTCCCGCGTCCCGGCGGGTCTCGTGCTCGGAAGAGTCAGCGCCGGGAAGGTGGACCGGCCCACCAGATGGATGTTCCTGGGACTACGCGACTGCTCCTACTGGCGGGGAACCCACCAGCGCGGCGGTCTCCTGCACGCACCGGACGTTGGCCTGCGGATCCTTGCCTATCATGCGATAGAGGACGTGTCGGATCCCCTGCTGAGTAGGTATGCGGTTCCCCCGCCACAGTTCCGGGCCCAGCTGACAGCCCTGCTGGGCGCCGGCTTCACCTTCGTCGGGGTCGATGAACTCCTRCATCATCTCGACGGCCGGCCCGCCCGGCATCAGTCGCTGGTCCTCACCTTCGACGACGCCTATTCGAGTCTGTTCGAACACGCCGTGCCCGTCCTTCGGGAACTTGGTATTCCCGCGACGGTTTTCGTGGTCACGAAAGAGATCGGCGGTTGGAACAGGTGGGATGCGGTGAACGGCGCCGCCAGGCTGCCGCTCCTCGACGCGAGCCGGCTGCGTGCCCTTCACCAGGAAGGCTGGGAAGTGGCGGCGCACTCCCGCACTCACGGGCAGTTGACGAGGATGAGTGGGGCCGGCCTGTGGGACGATCTTTCCGCGGCGCGCGGCGACCTCGCGGCCATCGGGCTGCCCGTGCCACGCCTGTTCGCCTATCCCTACGGGGAACATGACGCGCGCGTGCGCATGATGGTGAAGAAGGCGGGATACGACGCGGCGTTCGCGCTGCAAACTCGGCGCGCCTTCCCCACGGCTCAGGACCGCTATGCCCTGCCCAGGATCGAGGTGGAGCGCCATACCCGCGTTGATGCGCTCGTCGAGACGGTGCGCAGATCGCAGGTTTACCGACGTCCCGACATCCGTCCCGACATCGAGCGGGAACTGGGTGGGGCATTGCGTCGAGTTCTCCCGGTCCAACGGACGATCCGCGGACACACCAAAGATCACGAGGCCGAAGATCACGAGGCGAGGAGCGTCGGATGAACCTGCACGGGAATCGGGAGTCCCCGGCCGGCCCAGCCGCGGCCGACGAGGGTATCTGGTGCTGTGAGCTCGAGGTGTCGGCCGGGGGCGTCGTGCGCTCGGTCGTGCCGCCACGCGACCGTCAGCGACGTGCGCGGGTCCTCGCCCTGCTGCACGGTGAGCCGCTCGGCTACGCGGCGGCCGCCAGGACGGCCACCGGCATCGACGTCGATGAGCTGCTCGGCAGGGTCTGGTCGGAGTTCGGCGGGCGCATCAACGATCACCTGGTCGGCGAGGGTCTCCGCCCGCTCGAGCGCCTCGACGCCCGCACCAGGCCTGCCGCGGCCACCGAGGCCTGCCCGAACAAGGTTCAATCCACCGATCTCGATTCCACGGATCTCGTCTCCGTCGTCGTCGCCACCAGAGACCGCAGTGAGATCCTGGCCAACTGCCTGCGTCGACTCACGGAGGTCACCTATCCGGCCGTCGAGTTCCTCATCGTGGACAATGCCCCGTCGAGCGACGCCACGAAGCGGGTCGTCGACTCGTTTTCGGCCACCGACGAACGATTCCGCTATGTCCCCGAACCACGCCCGGGTCTCTCCCGCGCCCGCAACCGCGGGCTCGCGCTGGCGCGGGGGGTGTACGTCGCCTATACCGACGACGACGTCTCGGTTGACCCCGGCTGGATCGACGGGCTGGTTCGGGGTTTCCGGCGCCGGCCGGACGTTGCGTGCGTCACGGGACTCGTCTGCACGGCGAGCATCGTGAGCGCGGCCGAAGTCTACTTCGACGCCCGGGCGTCGTACTGGTCCACCCGCTGCGAGCCGGTGCTTTTCGACCTCGCCGACAACGAGCGGCACGGTCCGCTGTACCCCTATATAGGTTTCGTCGGCACCGGCGCGAATGTCGGGTTCGACGTCGCGTTCCTGCGGGACCTGGGTGGCTTCGACGAGGCGTTGGGAGCGGGCACCAGGAGCCGGGGCGGCGAGGACCTCGATCTCTTCGTGCGCATGTTGCGGGCGGGCCGAGCGATCGCGTACGAACCAGCCGCCTTCGTCTGGCATCACCACCGCGCCGACGACGCGGCGCTGCTCGCTCAGATGTTCGGCTACGGCTCCGGTTTCACGGCCTTCCTGGCCAAGCTGCTTCTCCAGCGGTCGACCCGGGGTGAGGTGGTACGTCGCATCCCACGAGGCCTGCGTGGGATGGCCCGCATCGGCCATGCGACGAGCCAGCGGCTCGACGGGCGGGTCCAGGCCCCGAAGGGTGCCCTGCTGCGGGAGTTCGCCGGCTACGCCGCCGGACCGTTGCTCTACGCCCGGGAGCGGCAAACGGCCGCCTGGCGGTGACGACGACCGGAAAGGCTGTGACGCGTGACGTGATGCAACGTGACAGGCCCAGGGCGGGGAACCCGGCGGTCGAGCGGGAGAGATTCCCGCCGGAGTGGGCTCTCGGCTACTACCGGCGATCGCCGCAAGTGGTGCGGCAGATGGCGTACTGGACGCTGCGGAACGCGCCTGGGCGCCGGGTGTCGTGGGGGAACATGAAACGGGTCAGGCCGTTCAGCGACCGTTACGGATGGGACCGCGGGCTGCCGGTCGACCGGCACTATATCGAACAGTGGATCAGTCGGCATGCCAACGATATCCGGGGGCATGTACTGGAGGTCAAAAACGCGGAATACAGCTCGCGGTTCGGAACTCCGGGTCGGATTACGATCATCGACCGGGATAAGACGAACCATCATGCCGATCTTCATGTCGACCTCGATGTCGCGGACAGTCTGCCCGCCGCCGAGTTCGACTGTGTGATTCTCACTCAGGTCCTTCAGTACACCTCTCCGGGCTGCTGTCTGGAGAATCTGTGGCGGTCGCTTCGACCGAACGGCGTCCTGTTGATCTCGGTTCCGGCACTGGGACGTATTGACGTGGACGACGGGGCCGACGACAAGTGGCGCTGGACGCCGCCGGGTCTTCGCGCCGAACTCGCCCGAGTCGGGATCGAGGCCACGGTGGAGGGTTTCGGAAACGTCCTGGCCGGTGTCTCGGCGTTGTTGGGTCTGGCAGTCGGCGACGTCAGTCGCAAGGATCTCGATGTTCAGGACGCGCGCTTTCCGGTGCTGACCTGTGGGCGGGCGGAGAAGCCGCGGTAGGGTGGCGAGTCGACCTGGTCATCGCCGGTTCGACCCGCGGCGAGCACCACACACGCGGTCGCGGTCTGTGATCCGAACCAGGCCAGGCCGACCCCCGCCAGTCCCAGGCTCCCACCCAGCAGCCAGAGACTGGGCAGCACCAGCACCGCCAGCAGCGCCTCGATACACACGAGCCACCCGGCCCTCCGCTGCGCGCGGGCCGTGCACAGCTCCAGGATGACGACTGTGCGGGCGACCGAGCCCAACAGCAKCAGTCGAAGCACAGTGGTCGCGTCGGCCCGGTAGGAGGGGCCGAAGAGAGCCAGTACAAGCGGCGCGGCGACGATGAKGGCGAGGACGATTCCGATAACAATCGGGAGAATGCGGCGCAGCATCGCCCGTTGGAGGCGGCGAGAGTCGGCGCCGGGCTGCGCGCCTTCGACCGTGAGCGAGGTCCCGAGGCTCCAGGGGATTTCGTCGACCGTGCATATGATCAACCAACTGATTCCGAACGCGGCCCCTTCCGTCGCCCCGATCCGGGCGATGACAATCATCGGCAGGAGCGTCGTGCTGAGCTGGGACACCAGCTCCGCCAGCGAGTCGCCGGCCAGGTATTTTCGGAAGTCCGCGGCCAGCCCGGGTGGGCTTGGCGCACGTCCGGCGGGTCGCAGCCACACCAGCAGCATGACCGACGCCGGTATGACGGCTACCGCCGCGGGCATCACCCAGGAGGTGAACAATGCCAGTCCGCTCACCCCGCCACCGAAGGTGACGAGCAGAATGAGCTTGACGACGCTGTAAGCGGTGTTCTCGATCGGTACGACGACCGCCTTCCGCAGGCCAGTGAAGACGTTGTCCTGCAGTGCGAACAGCGACCAGATCGCCACCGAGATGGCGAAGAAGAGGGCGATCCGGGGTGACTGGAGAACTGCGAGAGCCGGGCTCATCCGGGCGGCCAGCAAGGCAAAACTCAAACCGACCAGCAGGCTGAGGCCGGCCGCGCCGGCGTAGGCGCCGACGACCAGGCGGCGCGCCTGGCCCCCCGCCTGCGGCAGGAAGGCGGTCAATGCGCCCCCCAGGCCCAGCTGGCACAGGTAGGACAGACCGGTGAGGGCCGAAATGAGGGCGGTGGCCTCGCCGACCGACGGCCGGTCGGCCTGCCGGGCGGCCAGCACCCAGTAGAGGCTGCCCACCAACGACGAGAGGCCGCCGCTCATCGCCAACGCCATGCCGTTGCGGTACAGCGCACCGCTCTGGGCACCGCTCTGGCCGGCGGCCCCGTTCGCCGATAGCGGCAGAGTCCGCGGCGAACGGGGCCGCGGCAGGGTCCAGGTGCTATCCGGCGAGTTCGTAGATACGGGTGTTCCGGGTCGCGTACCAGAGGCGGAACCGCGGCGAGGAGCGGACGGCCGTCTCCACCGCCCGCAGCGCACCGGCGGTCGCCGTCCGGTATACACGGTCATACACCTCCTGTGCCGTCGAGAAAACGAGGTAACCCCGTCCCGGGTACGTTCCGATGAAGTCGGCCACGGCATTCACCGTCGATGGCCTGATTGCGCGCTCGCCGAAGGTGTCGGTGATCAGGACATCGTCCACCTCGGGATATCGAGCCCCGTAGCGGCTCGGGAAGGTGGCCCCGGTCAGCACGGCCACCGACCCGGGCCGGGCGTGCGCGTACAGATAATCACCGGCCTGGACCTCGTCGGCGTTCATGAGATTCAGTTCCGTCTTCCCGAAGAAGGCGGGCATGAAGAGCGTGGCGAGGAGGAGAATCCCGCCGCAGCCCGCCAGGACGTGCCGCCGTCGCCACCGCCCGGTCATCGGCGCGACGGCGCAGCACACCAACGGCGCGCACCAGGGCAGGGAGAACAGAATCGCCCGCAGGATGCTTTCACCGCCGTAGCTCTGCCCGAACAGGATGACGCCCGGTGCGATGCTCAGCAGGATGAGCGGGAGCACCCGGCCGTCACCGCGGTGCAGCCGGCGCAGCCCGCCGACTCCGGCCAGCGCCCAGACCGTGCCGGTCAGGATCAGTCCGGTGGTTTTGGCCAGCTTCCCCGACGAAGGAAGCGGCGGCTCCTCTGACCGGGCGTTCGCGAACGGGTCGGGACTGCTGAAGACCCCGAAATGATCCTGAACATAGGCGAAGTGCGGGATCAGATAGGCGATCGTCAGACCGGCCATGGCGACCACCACCCACCGCGGCCGCACAAGCCCGGCCGCGGTCAGCGCACCGACTCCGAGGAGGAGCAGGTACGGGGTCAACTGGTGGCTGACCACCACCGCCCCGTCCAGGAGCAGCACGACGCCGACCGCCACCGGCAGCGGCCAGGTTGGGCCTGGCGGGGCGGCGAAGCGCAGCGGCGGCCTTCTGCTGTGGACTCCGGCGGACCGCACGGTCCGCCGCAGGATGGCCCTCGGCGCGCCGGTGCGGAGTTGCCGCAGGAGCACCAGGTACAGGGCGAGGGCCAGCGTCCGGCTGAGGGCCTGGGGGGCGAAATAGTCCTGCCCGACCCAGTTCGTCACGACGAAGACCAGTGCCGCGCCCGCAGCGATCCGTGGCTCGCGAAGCAGCGTCCTGGTGGCCGCCCAGACGAGAAGGGCGTCGATGCCGGTGAAGAAGACCTCGGTCCAGGCGGCGAAGGCGATCGGGTTGGGTCGGCCGGCAAGCGAGCCGAAGACCGCGGTACCGGCGAAGAAGCCGGGCCATCGGTGGTAGATATCGATGTCGATGTCGACGCCGCCATGCTGCTCGATATAGCGGACCACGCCGATGTGCTTGTACACCCAGGGGTAGTGCGGAACGTCCAGGATGAGCGGAAGGGTGCCGTAGAGCACGAGAATGCAGGCAAGCAGGTAGGCCGCCGCGATGAACGGCTGGAAGCGGGCCCGCCCGACGGCGCCGACAGCGCCGAGCAGGAGCACGCCCAGGCCGACGTACCAGGCGATGGGCAGTGCCGGCGGGAGACCGTAGTCGGTGAGGTTCTCGACGTGGATCCACCGCAGTGACAGCCCCCAGAGGGTGATGCCGACCGCCAGCGGAAACAGCCAGCGAAGGCCCGTCGCGAAGGGGCCTGACAACCGCGCCGGCCGCCGGATTCCGGGGTCCTCGGGCCGTCTTTGACGGACCGAGCGCAGGCGGGCCCGGGCAGCCGCGGCGTGGGGCTGGGAAGCCGCGTTCTGGCCGAGCCGGGGATCCGGTATCTCCGGCGGAAGCAGCGGTCTGCCGGTCAACGCCCTCGCACCTTCCCGTCAGCGCGCGGCCGGGCGCGCGGCTGGGCGCGCAGCTCCGCGCGCAGGCTGTGGATGAGGACCGCGCAGCAGGCAAGTCCCACGACGGACTGCATCACGGCTGGGTGCCACCATCCCGACCAGACCATGAGCATGCTGGTCAGGACGTCGACGGCAAGGCTGATGGCGACGGCAAGCCCGATCCATGCCGCCGTCCCGTCGACCGGGAGCCTGGCCAGCACGGCGGCCCCGGGAAGGAGGAAGGCGGCGGGGACGGCGAGCAGGACCCGTACCGGAGAATCTGTTCGGCAGACCACAAGAAAGGCGAGCATCACGGTTACCGCCACGAGCGCCGCCTGCGTTGTTCGGCGGGCGTACACGCTGCTCATGGTTGCGCTCCAGTGGTCACGGTGGAGATCCGCGGTTCGGGGATGGGCGCCCTGGGAAAGGGGGCGGGGGGAGCACCGGGAGTCGGTGCGTGGTCATGAGGAAGATCGCGCTGCCGGCGCCGGGCGAGGGCCCGGCTGGCGGCATAGCCGACCGGCCCTCGGGCCACACCGACCAACTCGATCAAGGTCAGGGACCGGGGATAGTCACGGGATTTGCCGGCGTTCTTGCTGCTGCGTGGGTGGAGAAGATGATGCAGGCCGCCGGGGACGAGACGGGCGATCTGGAGGCGTTCGGCGGGTTGAGTCGCGATGCGTTTGGTGACCATCGCCCCGAGGCCGGCCCCGTAGTCGTACATCTGGCGCCGCAGTTCGACAGTGGTCCGCTTGTGCAGGTGGCGGATCAGCGCGGCCGGCTCGTAGACCAGGACGTGGCCACTGCGCACCACGGACAGGAAGATGTCGAGATCCTCGCCACCGCGGGCCGCGGTGCCCGTGCCGAGAAATTCGTCGAAACCACCAAGCTGACGCAGCGTATCAGTCCGGAAAGCGCTGTTCGCGCCGCTGCCGAACACGCCCGCGGTATAGGGATAGAGCAGGTCGCCTGATCGATTTTCGGTGCGGTCGAACCGGCGTCCGACGAAGCCCTTGCCGAAGCCGCCGAACTGCTCGAACCACACCTGCGCCGGGGTTGAGAGCTCCAGTGGCCGGATCAGCCCGGTGACGCACCCCACCGTCTCGTCGACGACACCCGAGCCGGCGGCGAACCCGGACAGGAGGAACTCCAACCAGCGCGGGTCGACCTCGACGTCGTCGTCGGTGAAGACGACCACCGGTGTGGTCGCGGCGGCCAGTCCGGCGTTGCGGGCCCGGGAAAGCCCCCTCTCTGGCTCGGCGACGTAGCGCACCTCGCCGGCCATCCGACTGAGCTGTTCGCGGATGCCGCTCGTGCGCGGCCGGTTGTCGACCACGATGATTTCCTGCGCTGGCACGGACTGCGCCAGGATTCCCGCGAGCGTGGCCGCCAGCGAGGGGGAGGCGACGCAGCTTGTCACGACGACGGTCCCGGCGAGCTCGGCGGGGAGCACCGGCCGGCAGACGTCTGACGTCACAACTCCGTCGATCGGGACCGTTTCGGGAACCGCGAGCCCGTCCGCGGTCAGGTGGGCGGCCACGTCCGGCCCGAGTCTGTCCATGACCCGGCCGGCGAGCTGGTCCGGGCGCAGGCCGGCCGGGGACAGCGTCGCAGCGACCACCCCCAGGGGACGGCCGTGCAGCCGGACCAGCACCTGTGCCGGCCCGTCACCGGTGAGCACCGGAAGCGGCGCGGACAGTTCTACCTCGTGCAGCGCGATCGGACCGTCGCCCGGCAGCATCATGGCCGGCGGCGTGGTGGTCACGGCCGCACCTCCCCGAACGCCGCCGGGACGGCTGGTACGGGCAGATCGGCTGGTACGGGCAGATCGGTGACGATTGGTCGGTAGGGTAGACGCGGGCCGAGGAGCCGAGCCCTCGTTCGACGGGAGAGCCGGCTGCCCCGCGTACGCAGCAACTCCCGAGCGGGGGCCGCGCGGCCGGCCCCGTCCAGCCACGCCCTGATCTGCCGGTCCGGGGTGTCRACCGTCACGGTCAGTCGGGCAAGGGCGAACGGGTCGTCGGCGCCGTGCGACATCATGTTGCGCACCCCGCAGGCGGACGTGAAGCCGGCCTGCCCGACGAGCCGCCGAACGGCATGGTCGTAATTGCCGTGGGGGTAGGCGAAGGAGCCCACCGGTGCGCCGATCGCAGCGGTCAACCGGGCGTTGCAGTCGCTGATCTCCCGGCGCGCCTCGTCGGGGCGAAGCTCGTCGAGCCGGGGATGGGTGTGGCTGTGACCACCGATCTCGACCCCGAGGCCGGCCAGGGTCCGCAGGTCGGCGCCGCGCAGCATGCCGACCTGGCCGATCCAGTCGGTGACGACGTAGCAGGTCGCGGTGAGCCCGTGCGCGACGACCTCACGAGCGGCGGCCAGGTTGTCGGCGAATCCGTCGTCGAAGGTGATGAGGACCGGTCGCGGAGGCAGGGTCTGGTGCCGCCTCCGTTCGACATACTCGGACACCGTCAGCGGTACCCGGCCGGAACCGGCAATGAGGGTGAGATGGCGGACAAAGGTTGCGGTATCGACCGTCCAACGTCGATAGCTCGCCACCGGATAATCGGTCACCGAGTGGTACAGCAGAATCGGGATCACAGCTACCTCCGACGGGATCGGCTGACGTGGCGTGTCACGCCGGCCGGCGGCGAGGCGTAGCCGGCCGCGTGCGTAGCCGATGGCCGTGGACCCGGTGCCGACCAGCACGGCCCCGGCTCGCGGCCAGGTGCCCAGGCTGTGGCGGTCACGAGCCAGTGCTCGGGGCAGCGTCCGCCTCAGGTACTGCCGTTCGGTGGCGAGCGCCGCGTCCGCCCCGGCCCGGTCGGCTACCGCGGCCTTGGACAGGCCTTCGGCATGGCAGCGTGCCAGGAAGTACCGCAGGGAGGCCCGGTCGCCGGTTACCTGGTGCCAGACCCGTGCCCGTGGCTCGTAGCGGACGACAGCGTCCGGGAGGATCGCCTGAAGGCGGATACCGAACTCGGTTTCCTCGCAGCCCAGCGGTGTGGTGCCGACCCGCCCAAGCCCCTCGGTGAACCCGCCGACGCGATCGAACACGGCCCGCCGGAACGACATCCCCGCTCCGATCGGGTTACGGACCGCAGCCGTGTCGGTCGGCAGCCCGACGTAGCTGCATCCGACCACCCAGTCGAACTCGGGGGGGAACCAGCGGGGTCGGCGGTGCGGCCACACCGGCATGGCGGCACCGCCGACCCCGGCGACCCGGGGGTCGGTGTAGTGGGCGGCCAACTGGGCCAGCCAGTCCGGCTCGGCGTGGGCGTCGTCGTCCAGGAAGGCGACCACGTCGCCGGTGGCGGCCCCGACGCCGCAGTTGCGGGCACCGGACAGGCCACGGCGGCCGGTGTTGGGGATCACGGTGGCACCGGGGTACGCAGCCTCGGCCCACCGGCGCAACCGGTCATTGTGGTCGATGACGAGGATCAGCTGGTCGGCCTTCCTGGTCTGTTCGGCGATGCTGGTCACCGCGCGCTGCAGATCGTGCCGGCGCCGTTCGGTATAGGCACAGATGACCACCGAGAGCCGCGGGCCGGCCGGGGGGGTCATCACGCGTATTCCGTCGCGCCGGTTGTCCTGCGCCGGCCATGGGGAAGGTCGCCCGGACGTCGCTGGCTGACGATGGTCGATACCGGTTGACCGGGACTGCTGAGCAGCATGCCGTCCCACCTGGCGCGGTTTCGTGACCGGGCGGTAAGGTTTTCCGACCATTCGACGAGGATGGTCCGCAGGACGCGCATACCATCCCGGCCCGCATTCAGGTTGCTCGCGCCGTGAAGGCGCTTGTGCTCAAAGCTGCCGACCTCGGTGACCCGCAGGCAGGCCTTGGTCGCACGGAGGGTGATCAAGGTTTCGATCTCGAAGCCGTCGCCATGCCGCCGAATGCCGTCGGTTTCTCCCGGCATCAGCCCGAGCATCGGCAGACAATCTCGCCGGAATGCGTTGTAGCCGTAGCACAGGTCGGTGAACCGGCGGTGGAAGAGCAGGTTGACCAGATGACAGAAGAAGAGATTTCCAAGAGTACGCAGCAGGGTAATGTCGTTGCTGCCGCCACGGTGGGCGAATCGGGTTCCCTTGACGAAGTCGGCGCCCTGGACGAGGGCCGCGACGAAGGAGGGTATCTCGGCCGGGTCGGCCGAGCCGTCGGCGTCGAGCGTGACCACGATGTCCCCCGATGCCACGGCAAAGCCGCAGGCCATGGCGTTGCCCTTGCCGTATCGGGTCTGGCGGACGACGACCACGTCGGGGCGTAGCTCGCGGGCCAGTCGGACGGTGTCATCGGTGGAGTTCCCGTCCACCAGGATTATTTCGGCGTCCACCGGAAGTCGGCCGAATACTTCCCGCAGATTCCGCGCCTCGTTGAGCGCCGGAATCACCACACTTACCGATGGCGAATCACCCGAACCAGACAAGGACGCCCCCCTGGACAGACCTGGATAGTCGGTGGACCACGGTGGAATTTCGTCCTGCCGAGCTTCCGACCACGCGCTCGTCACGCGCCGTGACTCTAGATAATGGATGTTGATAGCTCTGGAAACCCGGGATGCTGGCGTGTCGCCGACGGGGGTCGGGATATTTCCTCATCGCCGGCGGCGGATGGCACGCAACCGGCGGCTCAACCGTTTCCCCGGCCGGTCGGGGCATGGCCAGCGGATGCGTTCACCG
>NZ_MRUJ01000087.1:0-14938 GCF_002099325.1 Frankia sp. KB5
CAGCAGGGTAATGTCGTTGCTGCCGCCACGGTGGGCGAATCGGGTTCCCTTGACGAAGTCGGCGCCCTGGACGAGGGCCGCGACGAAGGAGGGTATCTCGGCCGGGTCGGCCGAGCCGTCGGCGTCGAGCGTGACCACGATGTCCCCCGATGCCACGGCAAAGCCGCAGGCCATGGCGTTGCCCTTGCCGTATCGGGTCTGGCGGACGACGACCACGTCGGGGCGTAGCTCGCGGGCCAGTCGGACGGTGTCATCGGTGGAGTTCCCGTCCACCAGGATTATTTCGGCGTCCACCGGAAGTCGGCCGAATACTTCCCGCAGATTCCGCGCCTCGTTGAGCGCCGGAATCACCACACTTACCGATGGCGAATCACCCGAACCAGACAAGGACGCCCCCCTGGACAGACCTGGATAGTCGGTGGACCACGGTGGAATTTCGTCCTGCCGAGCTTCCGACCACGCGCTCGTCACGCGCCGTGACTCTAGATAATGGATGTTGATAGCTCTGGAAACCCGGGATGCTGGCGTGTCGCCGACGGGGGTCGGGATATTTCCTCATCGCCGGCGGCGGATGGCACGCAACCGGCGGCTCAACCGTTTCCCCGGCCGGTCGGGGCATGGCCAGCGGATGCGTTCACCGGGACACGGTCGCGGCAGCGATACACGTTCAGACGAGGTGTCCAGACGGGGTTCTGGACGCGCGACCACTGAGGTGCGTACGTTCGCCACGACCGGCGGGTCGCTGGGGCTGCTCACCGACTGGCTCACCTTCGCTGGCTACGGAAGAAGGATCGTTCCAGGTCCAATCCAGCAGCAACTATGAACACCCACTGCCATCCGATGGAGCGGAGAACAACCAATATGGCCAAGGCCGGGGACACCGCACGACGAAGGCCCGAGGTGTCTGACTCGACCGGGGGGCGGGACGAGGACCCCGCGGTGCTCTCGTCGGTGGCGGCCACGCCCCGGGACACGACCGTCCCGGCTATTCCGCGACAACGGCAACCAGAGCCGCYGGCAGCCGGGCCGCCGGAGTGGAAGGTCAGGCTGACCGCCAGAATCTTCATCATCGATGCCACGGCAATCACGGTCGCGCTTACCTGTTCCTATCTCCTCCGGTTCGGCATGAATGCGAACCCAACCGTCCACGGGGCGTCATATCTTTCCGTCGCGATAGGTATCGGACTGGGCTGGATCGCCATGCTCGGCGCCGCCGACACCTATCAGACGAAATATCTGGGCATCGGAACCGAGGAATACCGGCGGATCAGCGTCGCGACATTCCGACTGTGGGGCACGACGGCGATCCTCTCCTACGTCCTGCGCGCAGAAGTCGCTCGCGGGTTCTGTCTGGTGGTCCTGCCGCTGGGGCTACTGCTGCTGATTACCGGTCGGATGCTCGCCCGCCGACGGCTGGTGGCGGCTCGGCGGGCCGGCCGTGCCCGCCACCGGGTCGTCGTCGTCGGCGACCGTAGCACGGTGGCCGAACTCGTCAGCGAGCTCCGATATGAACCCGCAGCCGGATTCGAGATCGTCGGCGCATGTCTACCCCGGCAGGACGACTACTCGGCCGATTATTCTCCCTTTCCCGTCCTCGGCGCCCTGCCGGCGCTGCGGTCCACCGTCGCCCGCGCCATGGCCGACACGGTGGTGGTCGCCTCGTCCGTGGCGGTCAACATCGAAGCCGCCAAGCGGATCGCCTGGGACCTCGAGGGGACCGGTGTCGATCTTGTCATCGCGTCGAGCATGGCCGGAATCGCCGGGCCGCGGGTATCCCTGCGGCCGATCGCCGGTCTCCCCCTGCTACACGTGGAGAGCCCGGTCTATACCGGTTGGCGAAAGGTGGCCAAAGACATCTTCGACCGGGTCCTTGCCGCCGTGGCCCTCGTTACCCTGTCCCCGCTGCTGCTTCTCGTCGCGTTGACCATCCAGGTTGACAGCACCGGACCGGCATGGTTTCGCCAGACCCGGGTGGGTAAGGACGGCCGCGAGTTCCAGATCCTCAAGTTCCGGACGATGTACGTGGATGCCGAACGGCGCCGGGCAGCGCTGGAGGAGCGCAACGAGGCCGACGGACCACTTTTCAAAATTCGCGACGACCCCCGCGTCACTCGGGTCGGACGAACGCTACGGCACCTGTCGATCGACGAGCTGCCGCAACTCGTCAACGTCCTCCGCGGCGAGATGTCGCTGGTGGGGCCGCGGCCGCCGCTGCCGGCAGAGGTCGCTCAATATCACGACTCCGTCCACCGTCGATTCAAGGTCAAGCCCGGCCTGACCGGACTGTGGCAGGTGAATGGGCGTTCAGAACTGCCCTGGCGGGACGGGGTGCGACTCGACCTCTACTACGTAGAGAATTGGTCGATCATGCTCGACCTCGCCATCATCGCCCGGACTGTTAGCGCCGTGCTGCGGCGGTCCGGCGCATTCTAGGCTGGCGGAAGGGGCGGATAGCCGGCCCGCCAGTCGGCCCGCCGGGTCCATACGACGCGCCAGCCGCCGCTCCCGGTGYCGGCCGGCCGGCCGATTACCGTGGCGAGGGCCGCCCGCAGCGCCACCCCGAGGACCAGCATCGCCAGACACACCGTCCGGCGCCACCCGGTCCAATGGGTCCGCGCCAATGTCACCTTGCCCGTCATCACCAGCACGTGCTTGTCCGCCCATCCGGCGGAGGACGCACCGCCATGGTGAACCACGACCGCGGCGGGTGTGATCACGGGATCCAGGCCGGCCCGGCGGGCCCGGATCGACAGGTCGACGTCCTCGCCGTACATGAAGAAACGGGAGTCGAAGCCACCGAGCTGCTCGAACAGCGCGCGTGGGATGAGCAGCAGGCAGCCCGTCACCACCCCCACGGTCCGAACCGTGTCGCGAGGCCACGGTCCCATCGATTCGGGATCGAACAGGGCCGAACGCCGGAAGGCGGTGGACAGTCCGAGGCCGAAGCACACATGGCTCCAGACGGTCGGAACAGCCCAGCACGACCTGGGGTCGACGGTGTGGTCTGGACCGAGGGTGCGACCGCCGTAGATGCCGTGCCTAGGGTTGGCCCGCGCAAAGTCCAGCAGGTTCGCGACCGCGCCGGGGAGCACCACCGTGTCGGGGTTGAGGAGGAGCAGGTACTCCCCCTTCGCCTGGGAAGCCGCGAGGTTGACCGCCCGACCGAAGCCGAGGTTCGTCCTCTGCTCGATCAGGTTCACGCTGGGAAACCGATCACGGATGATCGAGACGGAGTCGTCCGTGGAGGCGTTATCCAGGACGATCATCTCGGTCGCGAGGCCGTCGGACGTGGCCGCACAGGACTCCAGGCATGCCGCCGTCATCGCGCCGGTGTTGTACGAGACGATCAGGATCGAGACGTCGACGCCCATTTCCCTCTCCAGACCCAGGTAATCTGTGACCCAGGTAATCTGTGTCGGCAGTGGTGGTCCGGCCATCGGCCGTAACGCGAATCGTGCCGGCTGGCCCCGGCCGCCAGTTCCTGCCTCACCCTAGACGACGGGTTGTCGTTCGGTTGGTTATCCGACCGCAGGCCGGCGGGCGTTTCTGGCGTATTCCGGATCCTCGCAACGTGGGCCAGTATTCCCACCCGGTCTCCTGGTCTGCTCCTCGGGGTCAGCAGCTTCGCTGCCAGATCAGCGCCTTGGCGAGGGCGCCCCACTCGTAGGCGATCGCATAAGGCCATTCCCGGAGGCGACGCGGACCGACCACAGTGACCCGCAGATCACCGTGGAAGCAGCGGCTGATGCGGATGCGGGCGCGGGTGTCCTGCGCGCGGCCGGTGACGAAGAGGATCCTGGTCCAGCCATGTCGGGCGGCGAGCTCAGCGGCTGCCCGCGCCTCGCCCCGCGTAGTCACCGGGTGCGGAGAAAAGCAGATCACCTCCGCCTTCGGTGCCTCGTGGGCCGAGCACCCCCGCGTCCCTGGGGTGGACATCACGAGGACGGGAGCGTAACCGGTACGGGCCAACTCGATCGCCTTGCCGGTTCTGTCCCCCGGACCCGCCAACATGACGATGGCGTCCGCCTGGACGGGCACGTCGGCGGCGGGGAATACGAACAGCCGAAGGGTAAGCGCGGTGAAACCTGCCAGGAACACCGCGAACAGCATCACGATGAGCCGGCGTCGCCCCGCTCGTCCCCGCCGGTGGCGCGCAGCCCGGCCCGCCCCCGGCGGGGGACCGGATGACCCCCGCTCACCGGCCGGCGGTGACGACGCAGCGGAAACCACACCGTCATTCAAACATGCCGGTGTCCGACCACGACCGAGGAAACCGTCGGTGCCCGAGGACCCCGGCCGGTCCCGAACGCCCATCTGTCGGTATTTCTCCTGACCACGGATTCTCCGTTTTCCGGGCTGGGCTAGAGCTCTCTCAACAAAGTCGCGAACCGGCGGGCCTGAGCTTCCGTGTTCAGGCGATGCTCGACGTCCAGGCGGGCGGCCGCACCGAGCGCGGCCGCCCGGTCCGGGTCGAGCACCAGATGCACGACCGCTTCAGCGAGCGCATCGGTGTCGTAGGGCGGAACGAGAATCCCGGTACGGCCGTGATCGACGTAGTCCCGGATGCCGGGGGTATCGGTCACCACGACGGGACGACCACTGGCCATCGCCTCCAGCACGACGGTTACGCCGCTCACGTGAAGATTGGGCCGGAGGCAGACGACCACCATCGACGCGGCCCTGTACAGATCGCTCACCTCGGGAAGAGTAAGACGGTTCCGACGCCGGCCGAGCCACGGTGGCACGGCCACGTTTCGGGCTGTCACCAGCTCGAGTCTCAGCTCCGCCAGCCTCAGCTCCGCCAGCCTGCTCCACCCCTGGGACAGGCCGCGGATCAACGTTTCGAAGTCGCGGTGCCGATCATTTCCGACACTCACCACGAGCCCTTTCTTCGGAGGGTTGACAGAGGTCCGGAAAAATGTGGAGTCGACCCCGAACAGGACGTGCGAGAAACGTCCTTCAGGAATGCCCAGCTGCGTTCGGAGCGGCGGAATCTGGGCGGTGGAAAGCGTAAATATCCGGCTGGACCTTCGCAGGGCACAACGGGCGATCTTCAGCGAGCCGGGCCGTCGACCGGCGACATCGGCCAGCCAGATCACGCCGGTCACGACGGGGGGATGGTTTCGCGTTCCCGCCATCAGCGCCGCCGGGACCCCGACCCGCTCGTCCCAGCACAAGACGACGTCCGAGCCACCGACCGTTCGGCGGGAGGCCGCGGTCTCCACCCACTCATAGCCGCCGAAAATACGCGGACCACGAACGAAGAACGCGTCCCGGGATACCCGCAAGCTAACCGGAGAGACTTTCACTGAATAGCGCGCCAACCGATCGAACCCATACGGAAGAGCGTCCGGAACCTCGCCGCGACCGTGACGCTCGCGCCACTTGTTCGCGTCAAGGCCGCCGCTGTAGTGAAGCGCAAGATTACATTCGACCATTAGTCCACCTAAGTTCTGGTAGTTCACGAGAGTTCTCATCGCCAGCGCCGGGCGTCACCACGGGAAGTGTCGTCGGGTCCCCACGCACGCGCCCGGTCCGGTCACGATGGTCTACCGTGTGTGCCGCCCGCCTACCTGAATACGACTGCGTCGCGCGGGCCGGCGCCGGCCTGGGGTGATCAGACCGTGGATTTTGTCATGCAACAGTCAGATCGCGCCGACCGGGTGAGCGGAAAAACCCCCGCCACCCCGGCGCACTATAAGCATGCGCGCGCAAGCGTCGTCATTCCGGCCTATAACGAGGCGGCCGTGATCGGCCGCTGCCTTGACCGGCTCGCCGACGGCGCCGCCCCCGAGGACCTGGAGATCGTCGTGGTCGCCAACGGCTGCTCCGACGAGACCGCCCGTCGGGTCCGCGACCGAGGTGTCCGCTGCGTGGAGACCGCGAAGGCCGGCAAGGCGGCCGCGCTGAACCTTGGCGACGCCGAGGTCACCACCTTCCCGCGATTCTATGTGGACGCCGACCTGGAGGTGTCCGGCGCCGACCTGCTACAGGTGGCCGACGTGCTGCGGACCGGCCCGGCACTGGCCGCATCACCGCACCTGACAATCCGTCTTGCCGGCACGAGCCGTGTAGTACGCGACTACTACCGCATCTGGCTGCGGCTGCCCTATGTGCGCAACGGCCGAATCGGTGGGGTCATCGGAGTGAGCGAGCAGGGCCGGGCCTGTTTCGATCGTTTCCCGGACGCAATCGCGGATGACTTCTTCCTCTATCACCGGTTCGCACCGGATGAGCGATCCACGGTCGACGGCACCTGTTTCGTCGTACATCCGGCCCGGACCGCACGCGACCTCGTTCGACAAAAGAGCCGGGTTTTCGCCGGCAACGCCCAACTGCGCGCCCTCGGGCTGGCGCCCGCGGGCGGTTCCACGAAGGATGGTCGTGGCATCGTCGGCGGGTCCGTGGACTGGCTCAGGGTGGTCCGCGCCGAGCCCCGCCTGCTCGGCGCGGCGCCGGCGTACCTCGCGGTCTCCACCGTGGCGAAGGTGCTCGCCCGCCGGAAGGTGCGTCGCGGGGACCTCGGCACGTGGGAGCGTGACGGCAGCAGCCGCGGAGGCAGCCCGGCACCGTCAACGTCGACGTCGTGTCCCTGACCTTACTTCGGGTCCGGCCACACATCGGGTCCGGCCACACAGGTCATCGGGTCTGGCCACACAGGACCACCGGCCGGCCGTTGTCCGCCCAGACATTCCCGGCACTGAAGAAAGTGCTCCTACCGGCATCGTCGTTGCCCAGCCGGCAGACATTCCAGCGGAAGCCGCGGCCGAAACGGTTGTCCGTCACGCGGAGATTCTTGGCGGCGACCACGAGCGTCGTTCCGCCGGCGTTCAACCAATTGTGGTCGACGACCACGTCACGGTTGCCTCCGTTCGCCCACTCCAGAAAGACGACGGCTGTCTGGGTCTTGTCGTACGGGGAGAGGTCGATGTTGTTGCACACCACACTCAGTTTCCGGACGCCGCGGACCTGGATGCCGTCGGTGTGGGCCCCTTTCGGCGGCCTTCGGTCGTGGACGTAGTTATGGCGGATGATGACGCCGGAAACCGGTTCGAGCGTGGACGAGATGTGGAAGCCGTCGTCGCCACCGGAAAGATTGCTGTACTGGATGACGTGACCGGTGCCACCGCTGATCGCAATCCCACTTGTCGCCACGTGATCGATCAGCACGTGGCTTCCGCGCACGCGGATGCCATCGTGGACGATCGAGTTTCTTATCGTCACGTTGTCGGCGTAGATGTCGATGAGTCCAGAGAACTCCTTGTTCTCCAGTACCTGTCCGGGAGTGGCCAGTTTCCCGGCGGGCATCGGCTGGAACCGGGATCCGGGCGCGGGGCCGGTGTTCGAGGCGTCCGGCTTGCGGTCGCATCCTCGGGCCGCGGCCTGGTCGTCCCCTGGTAGGCCGCGGGTCGCGGCAGCGCCATCCGGTGAAACCCCGGCCGGGACAGTGGCGGGGGCCGGTGCGCCCGCCGTCCGCGCGGGCCCGCCTCTCGAGCGAAGGGCGACCAGCAGCCCACCGCCCGCCACCAGCACCGCAAGCATCGCCACGGATCCAATCAGGACATACCGGCGTCGATTGGTCAACTCAGCGCGAGCCATCGAATCCTTCCAGGGATATCCCACTGAGCCGGAGGCCGCGCCATACCGGCTCTTTTCGCGGGTCCGCAGACCCGAGCGAGGACCGCCAGCCGGTCTACGCCTGCACCGCCAGAAGACGGGATTCGGCCGGCGCGGCCGGGCCAAGGACGAAGTCCAGGAAGGCGACGTGCCGAGCGGACCAGCTGTTGTCCGCGACGAAATCCAGCCGGTCAGCCTCCGTGACGGCCGGCCAGATCAGGACCTCGTTCATCGCCGCCACCGGATCGTCCCCCGGGCGCAGCAGCCGGACCCGCCGCCCGATGCCCCGAACCGGGGCGAGGTCCGTGGCGAGGACGGGACGCCCGGCCGCCAGATATTCGTAGATCTTGATGGGGTCCATGGCCTCGGTCAACGGAGTGCTCCGGTGGGTGAGCAGGCACACGTCGGCCGCGGCGATCAGACCGGTCACGGCCGGCCGGGGCAGATGCCCAGGCAACCGCACCGACCGCAGCAACCGCAGCGACCGGACGGAGGCCTCGTCCGGGATGGGGCCGGCCAGAATCACGGTGCCGGCCGACGCCAGGCGGCGAATCATGTCCAGATCGAGGCGAGTGTCGACGGTGCCCGCATACACGCACCACGGCCGCGGGAGGCGCCGGAGCCAGTCCGGCGGGGACGGCGGGCGCAGCCACTCGGCCGGATCGACACCGTTGTGCACGACCAGCCCGGCACCGGTGGGATGGAGGCGTTCCAGCAGCGGCCTGGACACCGCGATGACCGGCAGCCGCCGGCGCCGGATCTCCTCGTAGGCATGCCGGAAGGCCGGATGCCACCGCCGTAGCGGTGGGTAGGTCGCCCAGTCGTCCCGGGCGTAGTACATGACCGAGCCGGCCCAGGACATGTCGGCAAAGCCCGCCAGCGGCGGATACATGGTGATCACGACGGGTCGTTTACAGCCGGCTCGGGCCGCGGCCCGGCCGAGCCTCCTGTCATACCGCCGATAGGCCGCCCGCAGCGACGGCAGCGTCACCGGGTCCTTGCGGCGCCACCGCTGCGGCGACACCAGATGCCCCTCAACGCCACCGGACGGTGGCAGGACGGTGCTCCGGCCGCCCCGCAGCACCGTACCGAGATGGCTCCGGAACGGCTCGGCCACCACCACGCGCCGGACCCGGGGCGATCGCAGCAGGGTTAGCAGGAGACGATCGGGAGGACGCATGTACGCCCTGATCGCCATGTCCTGGAGCGTCTCGATCGGCAGGGCCAGCACCACGTCCCGCTGATCCGCCGTGGGGGCGTCTTTCATAAGAGTGAACTCCTTCACCGTTGAGCCATCGGGTTCACCCGTGAGCCGTCGGGCCCAGCGCGCCGTCTCTGCGCGACGACGCCGAAGCAGGCTGCCCCGAGCCGGCGCTCGCGCGCCGGACGCACTGCAGTAGGTCCGCCAACGCGGGTGGACGTTGCCTCCACGTGATCACGACGTAGGTCGCGGCACCAGCCAGCACGCTCGCCAACAGGCACACCGGGCGGGCGAGCCGGAACCCGTGGGTGAGCCACTGGACGGCGGCCATCACGGCGACGGTCCCCGCGGTCGCCACGACGTGYGGCCAGACCGCGGTGACCAGCTCGCGCGGCTTCGCGTCCACCAGGCTGAAGGGAATCGCGAAGCCGGGCGGCAGCAGGAGGACGATCACGATGGCGTACGCCGCCGCGACCCCGTTGATTCCCCACGGCAGGCCGGCGAAGTAGCTGCCGAGCATCAGCAGGCCGGAGAAGATTCCCCAGCGCAGCAGCAGGTCGGTTCTTCCCTTCACGTTGTAGAGGACTCCGACGCTGAAACTCACCGACTGGATGCCGCCGATCGGGGCGAGCAGCCAGATGAGCGGCACCAGCCGTTCCCAGCGCGCGCCGAGCACGACCAGGACGACGTCGCGCGCGACGACAGTGAGTCCAGCCATGACCGGAAAACAGACCAGAGCGGCGACCGCGCATGACCGGAAATAGACCCGGCGGATCGCGGAGTGATCGTTCTGGAGCCGGGAAAGACCGGCGAACATGACTTCCTGAAACGCCGTGGAAACAGTGCTCACCGGATACATGAGCACCCGCTGCGCCAGGCCATAGTAGCCCAACTGCTGGGCTCCGAGGAAATGCCCGACAATCACCTTGTCGCCGTGCAGCAGAAAGAAGTTGAAGACGCTGAACCCGCTCAGGTTGGCGCTGAAACGCARCACGGACCTGACCTCGGCGGGGCTGAACGAGGCCCTGGGACGCCACGGCGACTGYAGCCACGCGACGAGGGTGGTGACCCCGAATCCGACCAGATAGCCGATGACCAGTGACCACACCTGGTAGCCCAGCAGAGCGAGCACGATCGAGCAGGCCGCGTTGGCCGCCGTCCCGATGATGTTCGCCGCGGCGACGGCACCGAACTTCATCTCCCGGCGGAGCAGCCACTGTTGCAGGTCACCGAGGCTGGCGAGCAGCAGGCCGAGGCCCAGGACCTGGAGCACGGGCGTCAGCGCCGAGTCGCCGTACAGGCTGGCCAGGCCGGGCGCCAGCAACGCCAGCAGGCCCGAGATGACCAGACCAAGCCCGATATTGAGGAAAAAGACGCTGCTGAGCAGCCGCTCGCTGATCTTGTCTCGTTGGACGACCGCCATGCCGGTCCCGAAACCCCGCAGAATTTCGAGGAACATCACGATGACCAGCGCCATCGTCATGAGACCGAACGCCCGCGGTTCGAGCAGGTGCGCCAGGACGACCTGGACCAGCAGGCGGGTGACCTGCACGACAACCTGGTTCACCGACATCCACCGGGCGCCGCTGGCCATCGAACCGCGCGGCGCCCGACGGGGCGGCGACGGTTCCGCCACGGTCTCCCTCGCCCCCGACGGGGCGGCCGACCGGGTCACGGCCGGCTGGGTCACGGCCGGCTGGGTCACCGCTGCCCCCCGGGGGCCAGGACCGCCGGTGCGGCGGTCATCCGCCAGAGTGCTCCGGCGCAGCCGATGAGCAGGAACAGCAGGCCGGCGAGCAACGCGAAGCTCAGGGCGTCGAAGGTGAGGAAACTGGCGACCCCGGCGAGGATCGAGGCCGTCAACGCCTGGCCGAGCTCCCGGTCACGCTGTTCCCGGGCCCACCGCCGCGCCCCACGGGCCACCGAGAGACCGACGGCGACCCAGACCAGCAGCACGGTTGTCCCGACGACTCCGGTCTCCAGCACCGAGCCGAGTAGCTGATTGTCAAGGTAGAAGTACTGGTGGGGGGTGAACGTGCCCAGCCCACGGCCGAGGAGCGGCCTTTGCGTGAACAACTTCCAGACCGGGGCATAGTCCTCGGTGCGGCCGGTCACGCTGGGGTCCGCGTCGGCCCGCAGGAACAGCGAGACGGTCGCCTCGATCAGACCGGGAAACACCGTGTGCAGGACGAGGACGGACCCGGCCAGCGCCAGCAGGCCGTTGAGGCGGCGGCGAACCGGCCAGATCGCCGTCAGGGTCAGGATCGCCACGGCGAGGCTCACGGCGGTGCTTCGCGAGACGCTCATCGGCAGGACGGCCCCGATGACGGCGACCTGGGCCCAGGCACCGACCCGCGCCCACCCGCGGGCGGCAATGGCGTAGTGCAGGGCCAACGGCAACACCACGGCCAGGACAACCCCGAACTCGATCGGATGCACGGCCGTCGCGGCGACCCGCTCGAAGCCGGACCGGACGTCAATGCGATCGACGTCCGGACTGAGCGACAGTCCCGGGGGGACCAGGACGGCGCTGTAGTTACGACCGGTCAGAAACTCGATCCCGCCGATGGCGGCCATGAAGGTGGCGCCCAGCACCACCCGGCGCAGCAGGCTGTCCAGCCGGGTCCGGCACCGGATCGCATCGGCGGCCAACAGCGTCACCCCGGCCTGTGCCACCACCGTCACGAGACTGCGATGAGCGGAGCTGACCTCTGTCGCCTCCACCACGCGGGTGAACATCATCGCGAAACTGAGCGTGAGAACCCATACGAGTACCAGCGTCGCGGCCCGCACCGGCTGGAACACCGGGTCGAAGCGGGCACGTCGTGCGGCCTGGTGAACCAGCCAGCCGGCAAGACAGCAGAGGCCGACGGGCACGGTCAGCTTCCCCAGCGGGGGGAGCCGGTAGGTCGCCGGCACGGCAAAGAGAACGAAGACCATCGATGTCAGCAGCGTCACCGCGTCCCGCCGACTCGCCAGCAGGGGTACCGCCACGGCCGGGACGGCCAGCACCACGGCCGGCCCGACCGGCCCGAGCACCATCGCCGCCGCTACGGTGGCGGATCCGAACGCGACCGCGGCGAGCACCGGCCCGGCGACGCCGGGTGCCTGGCCGGTACCGAACGGCCCGACCCCCGGCGCCGCCCGGCCGACGAGAGAGCCGGCGGTCATCCGGCCACCAGCCCGCTGATCACCGGTTCGCCTCTCACCGATTCGCCTCGAACCGCCAGGCGACCCGTCGAGTGCCCGCCATGGAATCTTCGGGCAGTGCGTGCCGTCCGCGCCGACCCCGGCCGCGGCTGGCGCCTGCCCGGGCGGCACCGTAATGCTCCGCCCGTGACCGTGACCGGGCCCGGCGCCCGACCTCGGCGTCGACGGCAAGCGCCAGCCCCAGCGCCGCCGCTACGCCGAGGAACGCGACGGTGCCAAGCAGCTTGAGGCTGCGGGCGGGCCGCACGCTCATCAGCGGCGGCTCGGACAGCGGCGCTATCCGGTAACGCTGGTCCGGCGGCACAGCAGACTGCAGGCCGTTCGACTTCGCGGTGATCACACGTACCACCTGATCCAGGGTGCGAGTGGCCTCGGTGGGATCGGCGGCCGTGGCCGTTATGTCGAGGAATACCGTCTCCGGTTGCACCGAGATCTCGTAGTCACCATGGAATCCAGCCGAACGGATCTCCTCCCGTACCTGGCGAGAGTCCATGATCTTCGACTCCGTGAGAGCCAGCGACTTGAGCGAATCGCCGAAGTAGGAAAGCGGGTTGACGGGCTGCAGGATAAACCCGGAACCGGAGGAGGATGCGGCGAGCTTCTGCTCCACCGACGGGCCGACCACGAGGACCATGGCCTTCGTCTGGTAGACGGGCTTGGCGACAGACATCGTAATCCCGATTGCGGCCGCCGTGGCGAGCAGGATCGGAAGCATGACATACCATCGGCGGAACGCCGTTCTGGAGACCGTCACGATGTCCATGTCGGACTCCCCCGGTAAGCCGACGACGCCGACGGCGAGGCCTGGTCCGCACCATGACCGGAAGGTTCTGTCATTCGGGGCTCCAAGGATTCATGCACCTGAACCGATCCCATCATCAGCCTGGACCGATTCAATGTAGTCGCCCTGCGCCGCGCCGATATGCAGGCCGACCCGCGTGTCGCCGCGCTACCTGGACCGCTGGGAGGGGAACTTCGCGGCGATTCGTGTCCCGATTCGGGTCCCGATTCGGGTCCCGAATGCCGCGCGTACCTCGCCACCCATGTGCCGAGCATGGGGCAATGCCCACTGCCGCCCCAGAACCGCCAGGCAGCGAGCCCGCTCGGCCCGGTCGAGCCGGTCGTGGGACAGGATCACGTGAACCATCCTGATGGTCTTCTCCACCATCGGCAGCGACGGCGCCCGCCGGTGCGGGTCAAACCACAGAGCGCGTTCCGCGGCATCTGGGTTGGCATTCATAGAAGTATTCTCGTGGAAACGCCTGAGAAACAGGCGTTCGGGCACCTCGACAAACTGGCCGCCCAGGGCGAGCTGCGCCAGGAGAACCACGTCTGAACCGACGTACTTTCCGATGAGATCCGTCTTCAGGAGCGCTTCTGCCCGTATGACGCCGAATACCGGATGGTATTCCGTACGGGTCGACAGGAAGTGTCGCAGACGCTCGTGCGGCGTCGGCTCACACAGGTTCATCCCATCCTCGAAGCCACCGGTCACCGTATCGTTCAGGTCGATGAGCGCCGTTTTGGGGTAGGCCAGGACGGCGGCGGACGACGCGGCAGTCAGGGCCTCGACGCACCGGCTGACGAACGCGGGGGCGCAGAGGTCGTCATGGGCGGCCCACTTGAAGTAGGTTCCCGCGGCGAGGTGGACGATCCGGTTGTAGTTCCAGGCCGCGCCGCGGTTCACCGGACTCCGGTGGTACTCGATCCGCGGATCCCGGCGGACGAATTCCCGGCAGATCTGCTCGGTTCGGTCGGTGCTGCCGTTGTCGGCGACGACGATCTGAAGATTCGGGTAGTCCTGCACGACGATCGACTCCAGCGCCCGAGCCAGGAAGTTCTCCCCGTTGAAGACGGGTAGTCCCACCGTCACGAGCGGCCGGGCGTCCGGGTGGGGTGACGGGACACCGGGCCCCACAACACCACGGTCCACAACATCACACCCCACAACATCACGCCCCACGACACCACGCCCCGCCTGGCGATCAGGTCCCTTGGGTCGGGCCTCGTCCTGGGTGCCGCTGTCGATAGGTATGGCCATTCTCCATCGTCCCTCCGTCCGACCGGAGCCGAACCTCTGCTGACGAGATTGTCAGCTGCTAAGTGGCACGACCTCCGCGGGCACACCCAGTTCCGCCAACCGGCCGCGCACCTCGTCCAGATACAGCGGATTCGGAAGAAAAACGCGCCCCACCCGCTCCACCGACAGGTCCTCGGGTGCCAACACCGGATGCCCGGTGCCGGGCACGAACAGGCCCCTCTTCCGCGGGTTGAGGTCGACGACTCCCCGCACGGCGGAACCGACGTCCAACACGTTGAGGAATGCCACCCCCTTGGACCCCGCGCCCCAGACCAGCGCACGCGGCGCGTCCCAGGCGGAATCGGCGTCCGTCGCCAGGTCGGCGAGATGCGCGGACCAGCGCCCGACAACCTCCCGGTAGACGTCACCGAACTTTCTGGCCTGGACCACGAAGCGGTCCGTCGCCACCACGTCCTCGCCGGCGGCCGGTCCGATCCGACCGGACGGACGGGTCGTCGGCGCCGTCTTGGCCTCGATCCAGAGGAACTGGTCACCGTAGGATGTTCCGGCGTCGGTGATGGTGAACCCGGCCGCGCTCACCACCCGCCGAAGTCCAGCCGGCGAGAAGTACGACACGTGCGGGTAGATGAAGTCCCACACCCCCGCCTCGCCGAGGACGAAGCCGCCGTTGGGCACCTCGAGATACAGCGACGCGTCCCGGCCGCCCAGCGCATTGCGGATATCGGTCAGAAAGCCCAGTGGATCGGACACGTGCTCGAGGACGTGCCGGCAGACGACAAGATCCGCCGGGAGATGGGAATAGCGCGAACCGTACAGGTCGACCACAAAGGTCACCGCGGCGTCGTCGGCACGTTCGGGGCCGATGTAGG
>NZ_MRUJ01000088.1:0-4764 GCF_002099325.1 Frankia sp. KB5
GAGCATCCCGGGCGGAACGCGGACCTGATCGGGCTGGTGGTCGGCCGGACGGTGGAACTTCTCGCCGGGTCCGCCGCGCATAACATGCGGCATCCCCTCGCGGACGCCGTAGTGTATCTACTCGCGCACGGTTTGCGGGACGGGCGGTACCATCAGGTGCTGGCGGATACCCGGTTGGACCTGCCGGGTCTCACCCGTGACGTGGATGCTTTCAACCGGGAAGTCGCGCTTCTCGACAGGCTGCATGAACGGCATCGCGCCCCGGGYGGCAGGGGTGACGATGGCTCTGCGGCCACCACCCCAAGGGAGCCAGGCGGCCCGGGCGGGTAGTACCGGCCCGTTGCGGGTTCCCCGCCGGTCTTGATCCTCGTAGGCCTGCTGTGGCTGTCCGCCTGCTTCTCGGCGTGGTCGACCTGCCGCGGGCGTGCTGGTCCCGGTGACCCACAGATCTGTGACGGGTAGAGGTCCGCCTGCCTGTCACTGCGGGGAGGACCCTGCCCTGCCCCCCAACACCGGGCGGGGTCCTCCCATCCTTCGAGCGACCCCGGGCCGCGCGCTGTCGTCCCCGACTGCCGCCGGTCCCGGGGTCTTTCCCTGCCGGGTGGGGTAGGCGGCCTGTTCCGGGCGGGTTGGTGGGGTTAGGGGCAGGGGGGTTGGTAGGGGAAGGTGGGGAGGTAGCGGTGCCATTCGTCTTCGCTGAGTCGGCCGGTGGGGGTGGTGCAGGCGCGGCGGGTGAGGCTGGTGGGGTTGAGATCCCACAGGCGGGCGGTGGTGTCGTCACCGGCGGTGGCGAGCATCGTCCCGTCGAAGGCGAGGGTTTCCACGGGTCCGGTGTGGCCGGTGAGGGTGGCCAGCGGGCGGGGGGTGCGCGGGTTGGTGAGATCCCACAGGTGGGCGGTGCCGTCGGTGCTGGCGGTGGCCAGCGTCGTGCCGTCGGGGGCGAAGACGGCGGTGGTGGTCATGCCGGTTTCGGGGATGGTGGCGGCGGGCTGCGGCTGGGTGGGGGTGGTGAGGGTCCACAGGAGGGTGGTGCCGTCCTGCTGGGCGGTGGCGAGCATCGTGCCGTCGGGGCTGAAGGTGGCGTCGAAGGTGGGGCCGGGGGCGAGGGTGGCCAATGGTCGGGGGGTGCGCGGGTCGGTGACGTCCCATAGGCGGGCGGTGCCGTCAAGGCTGGCCGTCGCAAGGGTGTGGCCGTCGGGGCTGAACGCCACGTTTCCGGCGATGTAGCTGTGGGGGGTGAATGTGGCGAGGGTGGAGGTGGCGCGGGGGTCGGTGATGTCGATTAGGAGCACGGCGCCGGTGGAGGTGCTGATCGCGAGCAGGGTGCCGGCGGGGTTGAACGCGGCGCCGTAGGGGGTTCCGCCCGTGTGCAGGGTGAGGGTGTTGACCTGGTCGGGGTGGTGGGGGTCGGTGATGTTCCACAGGCGGATGGTGGTGTCGTCGCTGGTGGTGGCGAGCAGGGTGCCGGCGGGGTTGAACGCCACGTGGTTCACCCCGTCGTCGTGGCCCAGGGTGGCTACCGGCTGGTCGGGGTGGGTGGGGTTCCACAGGCGTGCGGTGTGGTCGGCGCTGCCGGTGGCGAGGGTGTGCCCGTCCGGGCTGATGGCGACGGACAGGATTTTGCCGCTGTGGCGGAACGTTGCCAGCGGGGGCAGACCTCGGGCGGCGGCGGCCAGCAGGGCGATGCGCGCGGCCGGGTCGGGGTTGAACCGGTAGGCGGCGACGGCGAGACGGACCGCGAGATCCGGATCATCGGTGGTGGCCTGGTCGGCGAGGATCGCGGCGGCGCCGTGCCGGTCGGGGCGGTTCGCCGTGGTCGGGGTGTGCCGGGGGCGGTCCGTGATGAGCAGGACAGCGGCGGCGAGGACCACGGCGGTCGCGGTGGCGAGGATCGTGATCCGGGTTCGGCGAGCCGGCGGTATGGGCCGGGCGTAGTGCGGGGGGATTGCCGGTGGTGGTGGGGCGGGCTGCGGTCCCTGCCTGCCGTGCCGGGTGGGTGCGGCGGGGGGCGGTGTTGGGGGTTGGGTGCTGGTGAGCATCCGGTATAGCTGCTCGGCGGTCGGCCGCTGCTCGGGGGCTTTGGCCATGGCGGCGGTGACGGTGTCGTGTAGTCGGCCGTGAAGCTGGTTTAGGTGGGTGGGATGGTCGTACCGGATGCGGTGCAGGAGTAGTTCGGATGATCGGTCCCCGAAGGGGGGTTGGCCGGTCGCGGCGTAGAGGACGACACCGCCCCAGGCGAAGATGTCGGCGGCCGGATCGGGTGGGGCGCCGTCGATGTTTTCGGGGGCCGTGTAGGCGGGGGTGCCGATCTGCTCGTCGATGTGGAACATGGTCATGCCGTGGGCGCGGGCGATGCCGAAGTCGATGACGCGAGCGCCCGTGGGCGAGAGTATGACGTTCGACGGTTTGAGGTCGCGGTGGACGACTCCGGCGCCGTGGATGACCGTCAACGCCACTGCGATGTGGACCGCAACCTGTTCCAGCTCGGCGCCGCGTAACGGGCGGCGGGCGGCCTGGGCGAGGGTCGGGCCGGGCACGTAGTCGGTGACCAGGTAGGGCCGTTCGGCGTTGGGGTCGGCGTCGAGGAAGGCGGCGGTGCAGAACCGCGGCACCCGCCGGGCGGCTTCCGCTTCGTGGCGGAACCGGGCGCGAAACTCCGGGTCGGCGGCGAACTCTACGCGGATCACCTTCACGGCGACCGGATGATGGTGCGGGTCCTCGGCGAGGTAGACCACGCCCATCCCCCCGACCCCTAACCGGCCGCGCAGACGGTAGACCCCGATGTGGGTGGGGTCGTCGATACGAAGCGCCGTGGCAGGCTGGGGCATGGTCAGGGCTGGCCGGTCGGGGTCTTCGTCGGTGTCGGGCGAGGCTGGAAGCTGGCGGCGGGTGGGGGTGGGGTCATGGCGCGGCTGCGGCGCTGCGGGTCGGTGCGGGTCGTGCCCTCCTGGCCGCGTAGCTGCTGGTCTAGCTCCATCGCCAGGGCGAGCGTGACGCCTGCTTCGTGGCGGCGTTGGAACCAGTCGGCCGAGATGCCGCCGTAGTGGGCGGCGGCCTCGTCGCGGCGGGCGGTGCGTGTGGCGGCGGTACCGGACCGGCCGGGAACAAGACCGAGTAGGGCGGCGGCGGCGTCACCGCGGGGGCTGCCGAGTGCCTGCACGGCCGTGAGGATCATCCGGTGTGCGGCGAGGGCACGCCGGTGCTCGCTGAGGCCGGGGTGCGGGGGGCTGAGCATGTCCAGCATGGGCCGTGCCTCGGGATAGCTGGCAAGGTCGGCGGGATGGCGGACACCGACCTTGAAGCAGCCATCGAGCAGGGTGCGAAGCAGGTCAACGCGATCCGGTTCGTGGGGGGCCGTCATCGGCGTTCGTTCCTTCCTGTCGATGCCGACTCCGGGTCGGCTCCGCGGATACTCCGGGTTGTGTCCGTGTTTGCTCCGGGCTGAGCCCGTCCCGATGATGGCCCGTGACAGGCCGGTCACGCTGCTGGTTTGCGTGGGTGTTTGGCCGGGCTTGTGATCGCACCTCCGGGGCTGATCCGTGCACAGCGCATCCCGGGCACCGTGGATGATCCGTGTGGACTCCGGTTCCGCTCCGGGCCGGCTCCGTGTCCGCTGCCGGGGATAGTCCGTGCAGATTCCGTGGAAATACCGGGTTCAGTGCCTTTCGCGTGGCCGCTGCGGCGGGCAGAGTGAGGAACACGGAACGCGGTCCGCGTTTCCCGCCCCTCGCCTGATCTTCTCTGTGTGGAGGCTGATTTACTATGCCCCGCTACTACGTCCGCACATCCTACGGGTTTTGGCGGATAGTGGTCTTCTTCTGGGTGCTGTACCTGGGCCTGTTTCTGTTCTCCAACGTGTCTGCCCTGGTGCCTGTCGTCCTGGTCGGGATGATCGTTGCCGCGGTGTTCTGGCTGGCTTCCCGGGTGATCCGCTGATGGCACGTCCTGGCGCGGTCGACCGGCGGCATGGGCGGCTGCTTGTCGCCGCGCTGGTGCTCTGGACGGCGGGACTGTTCTTCCTGTCCCTCGCCACGTCCCTAGCTATCGCATTGATGGACCGGTCCGCGTCTACTCCCACGCCGGTGTTGGTGACCGCGGCTGACCCGTGCACCACGACCATGCAAGCGTCCTATTCCCTGTCCTTCGGCTATTCCCCGTTGCATAAGGAGATGTCATGCGCGCTATCCCGGTGAACGAATCGCTGTTGGAAAACGTCGTCGCGGTCAGCGGCGCGATGCCGGAAACGGATCTGGACGGCAAGCAGAAGGCGAACCGTGACKGCCTGCCGGTCTACGGGGTGCAGGTCGCGGTCACCTACGACGGCACCGCATCTGTGATCAAGGTGAAGGTGGCGGGTGAGGCACCGCGGGTGCAGGTCGGGATGCCGGTCACCCTGGTCGGCCTGATCGGTACGCAGTGGGCGATCGGCGAGCGGCACGGGATCTCCTGGAGCGCACAGGCGATCCGTCCGCTTCCCACCCCGAACCCGGCCCCGGCGTCGAAGAGCTGACGGTCTGCCGGGGGCGGCATCCCTGACCCGGTGCCGCCGTCCCCGGGGCTGCTCCTTGCGCCGGTTCAGTGAGGGACGGTTGTCATGGCAGTGCTGCGGGTCCGRCAGGGCCGAATCAGAAAAGATCAATTTCGGTTGGCGTTACGGCCGTCCGTCCCTGAACTGCTGCTGCGCTACGGGCTGCGCTACGTCGCCTCGTGGTGGCGGGAAGCGCTCGCCGTTGTCCTCGCGCTGCTGATCTACCGGCGGGCGGT
>NZ_MRUJ01000089.1:0-38067 GCF_002099325.1 Frankia sp. KB5
CCCCGACCTGACCGCTTTCCCCCCGCCCCCGGTAGGCCGCACCCGACCGGGGGCACCCGGCAGCGTCCAAGGCGGCGGGAAAGCCGGGGAGGAAGACGATCCGACGATCCCGCTCCGCGGCTGGCGGTCACCTCCACCCCCCGCTCTACCCCCCGCACCCCCGTCGATCGACGCGGACGACGGCAGTCCCGAAGCCGAAGCCGCCTGGCGGGCCTGGGAAGCCCACTTCCCCGGCGAACCCGGCTAAATCACCCACCGGCCAGGACCCCGGCCGCCCGGCACCCTTCCCCTTTTTCTCCTTCGTCGTGCCCCCCCGGACACCGCTGCCGGCGTCGGGCGGCTCGACCCTGCCCACAAGGAGCCACCCACAGTGACACGCCCTATCGATACCGTGACCAAACCGGGTGAAGGGACGGTGGCCGGGGGCTGCACACACCCCATCCGCCTCGCTGGCCACACCGATCATGTGGACATCACGACCGGGGAGGTACGTCGGGCGTTCTCCTCAGCCGGACAGCCGGGCGGGGTGGTACACGTGCGGTGCAACAACCGGCGCGCTTCCGTCTGCCCCTCCTGCTCCAAGCTCTACCAGCGAGACGCCCGGCGGATCGTGCTGTCCGGGCTGGCCGGTGGCACGAGCGTGCCCGACACGGTCAGCGGTCATCCGGCGCTGTTCGTGACGTTGACCGCSCCGAGTTTCGGSSCGGTGCACTCCCGCCGSWSCMRRGGGAAGCGGGGYGAGGCGCGGGCGTGCCGGCCTCGGCGGGGCGAATGCCCGCATGGACGGCCGGCGGGCTGYCACGCCCGGCACSGGGACGGGGATCSSWYGCTCGGAMMRCCGCTGTGCCCGGACTGCTTCGACTATCCGGGCGCGGTCACGTGGAACAGTCTCGCGCCGATGCTATGGAAGGTCACCCGGGATCGAATGGAATCGGCGGTCGCGGCGGCGGCGGGGTTGACGGTGGCCGGTCTGCGCCGCGTCATACGGATCACCTGCGTGAAGGCAGCGGAAATGCAGGCCCGCGGCCTGGTCCACCTACACGCCGTCATCCGGATCGACGGGCGCGGCGAGAACCCGAATGACCTCGTGGCACCACCCGCGTGGGCGACAACAAAGCTTGTCGCCCACTGCCTGCGCACAGTCCTCGGGGAAGTGGCCATACCTGCTCCCGACCCGAACCACCCCGGCGGCGTGACCCTCGTGCGCTGGGGTGACCAGCATGACCTACGCCCCATCACCCTGGACGGACCCGCCACAAGCGGGAAGATCGCAAACTACCTCGCCAAGTACCTCACCAAGAGTGTCACCGCCGGCGGCCTGCTCGACCGGCCCGTACGTAGCCTCGGGCATCTCGCCCGCATCCCCCTCAACCCCCACGCCCGGCGGATGGTGGAAACCTGCTGGCAGCTCGGCCAGGACGAGGACTTCACCGCGGCACTCGACGAAGCCACCGGACGGCAACCCGGCCGTCTCCCCGCTCTGATCCGCTGGTCCCACGCGTTCGGCTGGGGCGGACACTGGATTTCCAAGAGCCGCCGGTACTCCACCACCTTCGGCACACTGCGCGCCGCACGCCGCACCTGGGCACGCACCATCGGCGCCGTCCTGGCAGGCCGTCCGGTCGGCGACGCCTCCAGCCGCCCCGACAACGACCCCCGCACCACCATCCTCAGCACCTGGCGCTACGCCGGACGGGGCACAACCCCCGACATCGATGCACACAGCCGGAGCGGACACGGACCCCCATCCCACCGCGCGACCCTAACCCCGACCACCCGCGGCGGAGACGACGATGCCTGAGCAGACACCCGCGCGTGCACCCCTGTGGACCGTGCACGACCTTGCCCGTTACCTCGGTGTCCCCGTCAACACCATCTACAAATGGCGCACCACCGGCGACGGACCGCCGTCCCTCAAGGTCGGGCGGCACGTCCGCTACCGCGAACAGGACGTCACGACCTGGCTGACTACCTGCGGTAACCAGACTCACGAGTAAACCTGTGCGCCCCACGCCGCCCGGCCAGCGTCCCTCGTACCGGGCGACCTGACGGGGAACATGACGTGCATCATGTTCCCCGTCAGGTCGACCCGTCCGGCCGGCGTCCGGAGACCGAGTGGAAGACGGCCGGAAACCAGCAACGACAAAGATCGAAAGACGTCGACTGATCCACTCAAAGTACGGGATAAGTACGGGATGACCTTGCAGGAAAATCGACTGCTGCGCGAGAATCGCCTGTGCTRCAAGGGTTCTGGTGGGGCGGGTGGRGCTCGAACCCACGACCGACGGATTATGAGTCCGCTGCTCTAACCGGCTGAGCTACCGCCCCCTGGATCGATCCCCCCCAGCGTCTCACAGCGTGGAGGACGTCTCACAGCGTGGAGGACATCGACGACGTACAGCCTAACGGCTACCGCCGGGTGGCATGCGTCCGCTCGTCTGGCCGCGGAGAGGAGCCCAAGAACAAGACTCACCGGAAGTGGACGACCACGGAATGCCGAGGCGGCACGGATCGACGGCGGCACGGATCGACGGCGTCCCGGGTCGACGGCATTCCGGCGCCGCCGCCGTCCCGGCGACATGCCCAGGTCAGCGCCTGTCCGGCGCCGCTTGACCGCTCGATCCGGACTTGTGATGCCGAGACGACATCCCCCGGCTATGCTCACCGTGCTGATCCGCTCACGCGGCTTGTCCCGATCTGCCGCCTGCCGAAGAGCGATGAATGACCGCTGATCCCGAATCCGCCTGGCAGCGTTACACCGCCTCCGCCGAGCTTCTGTACCGCGMCGACATGGCCGACGCCCTGCGCGGCCGGGACTTCGACGCCGCGTTCCTGCTCATGCGCAAATGGGACCATGTCAGCCAGGACCGCCTAGCCTCCTCCATCGAGGGGTTCAGCCAGTCCCGGATCAGCGGCCGGTCCGCACCCACTACGTCGTCGACAACAGCCGCCACACCCGCAGCAACCCCGCCGACCGGCTACCAGACCGTCGCCATCACCAACGGCTACACCCGCACCCTGCACACAGCCGGGCCCGACCACATCATCGACTCACTCACCGAACTCCTCGACCTCCTCGCCTGACAGCGAGGGCGCGGACCTCAGGCCACCTCCCAGCCGGTCAACCCAGCCGACTGTACTGTAGATGGCACCGAGGACACGAAGGCCGCTCCGGCAGGGACCGCCGGGTGTCACTATTGGTGCCTTCACAAACGGCTCATACCTCATAGTGCCTCTCGGAGAGTACGGCGAGCCGGGCACCGCCCATCACGAGTGGAACTTTCGAGTCGTGTCTCGTCAAGGTTCCCAGGTAAACACCAGGATGTTCGACTGCAGCGGTGGCGCAGTTGAACACGCGTGTTGTCGCCGGAGTCGGGTGTTCGCGCCGCACCGGCCCCGGCGTAAGCTTGAAAACCGCGGATTAGCCCCGGCCAAACGGTGCTCTGCCTGGCCGGGCGCCCCGGGAATACCCCCATCCACTGCTGCTCAACGCCGAGGATTGGCCGGAAGACGAAGAGTGCGTTCCACCGCACGCCGGCAGCCGGGCGTCCATCAACGAGGTGATCGAGGCAGAACGTTGTGCGTTGAAAGGGCCGTGCGCAATCGTGTACCCGGTCGACCTGGCGCCATGCCATGCGCGCCGTCGGGTAACTGTCGGCTGTCCGTTCACCATCTCTGACCGCGGAGGCGCAATGCTTTGTCGTCCGAGCCACCCCCAACCTGCCGTCACTCGCCCTTGGAGTGGGGCGGATGCGTGACGACCGAGACGTCTTCCGGCGGTTGACCGATCTGTTCGAGTCCGGCTCGGTGTCCTACCGGATGATCCCGCATCCGCCCGAGGGTCACACCGACGTCGCCAGCCGGCTGCGTGGCCACCCCCTCCAGCAGGCCRCCAAGTCCCTCGTGGTGCGGGTGGCAACGGGCAGGCGTTCCCGGCGCTACGTGCTCGCCGTGGTCCCCGGTGACCGTCGGGTCGACCTGAACGCRCTGGCCGACCGGTATGGCGGCCGAGAGGCCTCGTTCGCCGCCCGTGAGGTCGCCGAACGTCTGGCGGGCAGCGTCAGCGGATCCATCACCCCGTTCGTCTTCTCCCCCGAGCTGGACCTCATCGTCGACGAAGGCCTGCTTATCCACGACGAGATCTACTTCAACGCCGGACGGCTCGACCTGTCCGTCGCCCTGTCCGTCTCGGACTACCTGGTGCTGGCCCGGCCGACCGTCGCGCCCATCGCCGCCTGACGCCCTGGGCGGCCAGGAGCCAGCGCCCCGGCCCGTCGCACTCGGCACTCCTTCGTAGACCACCGGACCTCCGGACCACCGGACCTCCGGACCACCGGACCTCCGGACCACCGGACCTCCGGACCACCGGCGAAGGATGGGTACCGGAGCTGACCGAGATCGATCTCTGCCGCGAAGGGGGCCGAGATCTTGACCATGCCGGTGAACCCCTTTCCAGCTGGGCTCAGCGTGCCCTGGGCTCTCCTGGGCTCTCCTGGGCTCTCCGCGCCACGACTGTTTGCGAGGTGCGGACAGAGYCACCCGCAGTGAGCTTCTACCCAGGCGAGCACAACCGATCCCGACGATCATGCCCACCCCGCCGGTTGCCAGTTACTGATCCATAATCCTAAGTAAGGTTCACCTAAAGCAGGTTAGGCTAACCTCCGTCTCTGGTACGTTCCGTGAAGCCGGCTACGCGGCGGACCGAAAGGAATCGGACGTGTGGGGTGATGTGCTCCCGAACCTGCTCATCGGGCTGCGCGAGGGCCTCGAGGCAGGCTTGATCGTCTCGATCCTGGTCGCGACGCTCGTCCGCGCCGACGAACGCTCCCGCCTGCCGCTGGTGTGGACGGGCGTGCTCGCCGCCATCGCCCTGTCGGCGAGCTTCGGCGCCGTGCTGACATTTGCCGCCGCGTCCATGTCCACGGCGGCGCAGGAGGTGTTCAGCGGGAGCCTCAGCCTCGTAGCGGTCGGTTTCGTCACCGTTATGATCTTCTGGATGCGGCGGTCGGCCCGCGCCCTGTCCGGCGAGATCAAGGGCAAGGTCACCGCCGCGCTGGCACTCGGGCCCGGCGTGCTGATCCTGACCGCTTTCCTGGCGGTGGCCCGGGAGGGTGTGGAGACCTCCCTGTTCATCTGGACGACCACCCGCGGCGCCAGCGAGTCGGCCGGTCCGTTGATCGGCGCCGCGGCCGGGCTCCTCATCGCCGCCGGGCTGTGCGTGGGGATGTACTACCGCGCCGTGAAGATCAACCTGACCAAGTTCTTCACGTTCACCGGCATCGGGCTCATCGTCGTCGCGTCGGGTGTCGCCGGGTACGGTCTGCGCGACCTCCAGGAGGCCGGTGCCCTCCCCGGCTTCGACACGGTCCTGTTCGACCTGCGGACCACCTTCGACCCGAGTTCCTGGTACGCCAGGCTCGTCGAGGGCGTCTTCAACATCACTCCGCGGATGACGGCGCTGCAGGTCACCGGCTACCTGGCCTACCTGGTGGTGGTACTGGCCCTGTTCGTCCGCGGCACCCGCGCCCCCCAACCAGCACAGCCAGCACAGCCAGCCCAGCCAGGAGAACCGGCCGCCGTCCCCGCCGCCAAGAGTTCCGATCGCACGCCGGCCCCGACGCCCCTGACGCCCCCGCCGGCCCCGACGGGGGCGTCGGCTGGCCACCGGCTGCCGCGGTGGGCGCTGCCGGCCGCCATCGTCGCGGTGCYGGCCCTCGCCGCCGGCGCCACGATCCTCGCGCTCGGCCCGTCGTCCAGCGGCGGCAGCGGCGGGACGATCGAGGTGACCGGCGGCTCCTGCGCGGCAGGCTGGGCGGCGCCCCGGTCGGGCAGGCAGACGTTCACCGTCCACAACAGCAGCGCCCAAACGGCGGAGGTCCGCCTCATCGACCCGGCGACCGGTGCCATCCATGCGGAGATCGAACTGCTGGCGCCCGGAACCACCCGAACCCTGTCGGCCACCATCGGCGGGGGCACCTATGCCTGGGAATGCCTGCCGGACGGCGGTAAGCGGCTGCTGTCCGCGAGTCAACGGGTGGCGGGCGCGGCCAGCGGGGCCGCCTCCATCCTCCCCGTGACGGCAGAGACCATGAGCGGCCCGCTGCGCGGCTACCGCGCCTTCGTCGCCGTCGGCCTGGTGACGTTGCAGGGCAGCGTCGACACGCTGCGCGCGGACGTGGAACACGGCGACCTGGACGCGGCCCGCCGGGACTGGCTGCCCGCCCACCTCGACTACGAGCGCCTGGGCGCCGCCTACGGCACCTTCGGGGACTTCGACTCCAAGATCAACGGACTGCCTGCCGGGCTGCCCGGCGGAGTGCACGACCCAGACTTCACCGGCTTCTACCGGATCGAGTACGGGCTGTGGCACGGTGAGTMGGCCGCCTCGCTGGCCGCGTCGGCGGTCGGGTTGTCCAGCGACGTAGCGGGGCTGCGGGCGGCATTCCCCACCCAGGAATTCGATCCGAACGACCTGGCCCTGCGCACCCACGAAGTGCTGGAGAACACGCTGCAGTTCCAGCTCACCGGCGCCGCCGATCAGGGCAGCGRCACGGCTCTGGCGACCGCGAGCGCAAACGTGGACGGCACCCGGGAACTGCTCACCGTGATCGCGCCGGTGCTGCAGACCCGGTCGCCCGCCGCGCTGACCGCGGCCCGCCAGCAGTTGGGCGCCTTCGGCGCGCTGGTGCGGCGGGTCGGCAACCCACACGGCACCTGGATCCCGCCGGGACGGCTGCCACTCGCCGACCGGCAGAAGCTGAACGGCAGCCTGGGCGCGCTGCTGGAGACTCTCGCACCGATCCCCGACATCCTCGAGATCAGGAGTACCGGATGAGCCCCGGGTCCGACGGCGGGCGGATGGGACGCCGCTCCTTCCTCGCCGGAGCCTTCGCCGCGGGCGCCGCGGCCGCGGGCAGCGCCACCACCGTCGCGGCCGGAACCGGCGCTGCGGTGCTCACCACCGCCGCGCCGGCCGCCGCGGCCGCCAGCGGAAGCTCCGACGAGGTGGTTCCCTTCCACGGCGTGCATCAGGCCGGGATCCTCACCCCGCAGCCGGCCGCGGCCATGTTCGCGTCCTTCGACGTCATCGCCGACGACCGGGCCGCGCTCACCGACCTGTTCAAGACGATCACCGCCCGGGCCCGGTTCCTCACCGCCGGCGGTGCTCCGGCCGACCTGGGCACCGTCGCCCCACCGTCGGACAGCGGGGTCCTCGGGCCGACCGTGCCCCCGGACGCGCTCACCGTCACGGTCGGGGTCGGCGCCTCCCTGTTCGACGGCCGGTTCGGCCTGGCCGACCGGCGTCCCCGGCGGCTGGCGCCGATGCGTACCTTCCCGAACGACAACCTGAACCCCGCCGACTGCCACGGCGATCTCAGCCTGCAGCTGTGTGYGAACAGCCGGGACACGGTGTTGCACGCGCTGCGCGACATCGCCCGGCACACCCGCGGCGGCATGCAACTGCGGTGGCGGATCGACGGCTTCCACAGCCAGCCCCGGCCAGCCGGCGCGCAGCGAAACCTGCTCGGTTTCAAGGACGGCATCGTCAACCCCGATGTGACCAGCGCCGCCGACATGGACCGGCTGGTCTGGGTGGACGGTGCGGGCGAGCCGCGCTGGACCACCGGCGGCTCCTACCAGGTCGTCCGCATCATCCGGATGCTGGTGGAATTCTGGGACCGGGTTTCCCTCAACGAGCAGGAAACGATGATCGGCCGGCGACGGGACACCGGGGCACCGCTGGACGGCACCGCGGAGACCGACATTCCCAACTACGCCCGCGACCCCAAGGGCACGGCCATCCCGCTCACCGCGCACATCCGGCTCGCCAACCCGCGCACCGCGGCCACCGACAACTCCCGCATCCTGCGCCGCGGCTTCAACTACGACCGGGGAACAGACAGCAACGGCAACCTCGACATGGGCCTGGTCTTCTGCTGCTACCAGCAGGACATCATCCGGCAGTTCGAGGCGACGCAGACCCGGCTCATCGACGAGCCGCTCGTCGACTACATCAGCCCGACCGGTGGCGGCTACTTCTTCGTGCTCCCCGGTGTCCGGGACGCGAGCGACCACCTGGGCCGGTCGCTGCTGGCCTGAGCGCCGTCGCTGCTATGGGCCGCGGCCCGGCGGTGCGTGATCACCTCGATTGGCACCGCCTTGCCCCTTGCCCGGCCCCCGCCTGCCCGGGCCATTGACCGCGAGACCTGGCCGACCGCGAGACCTGGCCGACCGCGCCTGGGGACGGACGGCCGGGCCGCCGCGGGTGAGATCAGGCCTCGGGTGAGATCAGACGGTGTGCCAGGGGCCGGTGACGGCGTAGGCGATGCCCGGGTCCTGGGTGGCGACGAACAGGTAACGGCCGTTGGTGGAGAAGCAGGAGCCGACGAACTCCCGGTAGATCTTGTCGGCACCATCCTGGAACAGGATCTTGTTCTGGGCGAAGGCGAAGGGGCTGCCCTGGCGGTCGAGACCGACGACGTAGTTGAGCCCGTCGCCGTCCTCACACAACAACGCCCCACCATGCGGGGTGATGCACAGGTTGTCGGGCCCGTCGAAGACTCCGGGCGTGTCGTAGTCGTCCGCGGCCTCGTGGGACGGCAGCAGCGCGACGAGAGTCAGGGTTTCGGCGGCGGGCTGGTACTTCCACACCTGGCCATCGTGGACGGTGGGGGGCAGCGCGGGGTAGCTGACGGAGGCGGGCAGGTCGGCCTTCTTGGCATAGCTGGCGTTGATCCAGGCCGCGTCCCGGGCCCAGAAGGCGCCCTCGAACTTCTTCGACCGGGTCACCCGGTCGGGGCTGGCCGCCGCCAGGGTGGCGGGGCGGCCCGGGTAGGCGAACTGCTTGCGGATCGAGGGCGAGGCGTCGGTCCCGTCCGGGTCGGGAGCAGGCACCGGCACCCACTTCACTGTCAGGCTGGTGCCGACCTTGGTGATCTGGGAAAGGTCGTCGATCGGGTTGCCGGCCGCGGTCCAGGCCTGCAGCGCCTCCAGGCAGCCGCCCGCCGCGTAGTCACCGAACTGGCCCGTCGCCCGGGTCGGGCGGAACCGGTAGAGCAGGCCGTTCGGGCCGCTCGCGTCCTCGGTGAGGTAGGCGAAGTTGGTCTTGGGATCGACCGCGACCGCCTCATGCGCGAAGCGGCCCAGCGCCGTCAACGGCGCCCCGGTGGTGCGGCGGCCCAGCGAGTCGACCTCGAAGACATAGCCGTGYCGCTTGCCACCACTGATGATCGACTCTGTTTCCTCGCACGTCAGCCACGCACCCCAGGGGGTGACCCCGCCGGCGCAGTTGCGGATCGTGCCGGCCAGGCTCACGTAGCGACGCTGCACGTTCGCGTTGACGTCCAGCACGATGTTCGTGGTGCCACCGAACGCGTTCGTRGCCGACCCGTCGTACACCGCGGCCCCGGTGGTCTTGGGCACCACCGGCGTGAACTGCGCGCCCGGGTTCACCGCGTCCTGCTCGTGGTTCTGCACCAGAATCGTCCCGCCCTGCGTCCCAGGAAACGAGCCGGTGCCGTCGAACTTGGTCGGGTACGGCGGGCTACCCGGATCGTCGAGCCGGTCAAACGGCTCGTTGTAGGGCGCCTGACCCCAGGTACCGGCCTTCGCGATCACCTTGTAATGGAAGCCGGCGGGAAGATCGAGCTTGCCGGCCGGGTCGGCCACCAGCGGCCCGTAGCCTCCCGTCGCCGCGCCCACCGGGCTCGCCGCCAGCAGGTTGAACGCTTCGGCGGACAGGACCACCACGGCCCCCGCCGCCGTGCCGTGCCGGAACAGATTACGTCGTGTCAACTCGCTCATGACGCGCAACCCTAGGAACGTGATGTTACCGCCCCTTTACGGAGAGGCCAACGTGTCACGGCCGCATCGTGGCCTTGTGATGAGCGAACGGTCCACCGGCCGCGACCGCGCCTCGACCGACACCGCATCGGCCCCTGCCACCCTGTATTCCCGGCGGGGGAACCCGCCTTATGCTCAACCTGATTCTCAGCGCCGGTGATTTCGCGTCACTCGTCGAACAGCTGCCGGCAAGGCTGGAGGAGTAGGGGCTGCCCCGCCCAGGGAGGRCACATACAGGCACGGAGATTGCCTTCGGCCGGGGGTGGCGGTCCCAAGGTCCCGTCAGAAAGCTTCGTCAGTCCCTGCTGATCGGGGCGGAGCAGAAGGGCATTGTCGAGTCGACGATCCGTCGGTGACCGACTTGAAGGAGCCAGCGTGCCCATCTGGCACATCCGTCCCTACGAGACCGTCGACTACGCGGCGACAGTACGCCTGCTGGAGGAAGTGAGGAGCACCCCGGGCGGCCCGCCCATCAACCTCACCGACACCGTGCTGGCGCTGCGGCACGAACTCCCGGAGACCGAGTCCCCCGCGGTGGTCGCCGTCGCGGGCGAGCATCTCGTCGGTGCCGCGGTCGGGCGCAAGGAGGGCGGCCAAGGCCGGGTGCTCACGGTCGCCATCGCGCCCGCCTGGCGTCACCACGGCATTGGTTCCAGCCTGTTGCAGAGCGTGGAAAACCTGCTCCTGCACGCCGGCTGCCGGCGGATCACCACGCTGATCACCCCCGGGCAGCCGGGTGAGGAGGCGTTCCTCAACCGCGGCTTCACCGCTACCGGGCAGGTACTCTATGACAAGCAGATTCCCCTGCGCCCGGCGGACGTCTCCACCGTCGAGCGGTGGGGCGGCGCGCTGCTGAGCGCCTCCGAGTGGTCCAACCTCGCCGGGATGGAGGAGGAGCGCGCGCTCATCGAGAAGCGGCTGCTGCTGCCGGTTCGGGAACGGGAGCTCGCCGAGGCGTACGGAGTCGTCATCCCGACGGCGATGCTGCTGTTCGGGCCGCCCGGCACCGGTAAGACGTCCTTCGCCCGGGCGGTCGCCGCCCGGCTGGAATGGCCGTTCGTCGAGCTGCTGCCCTCACGGCTGGCCTCCGGCGGCAGTGGGCTCGCCGCCGAGCTGCGGTCAGCGATCAACGACCTCATGGGGGTCGAGCGGGTCGTCGTGTTCATCGACGAGGTCGACGAGATCGCCCAGTCGCGGGAGACCCGACCGGAGAACCAGTCCGTCGTCAACGAACTGCTCAAGGCGATCCCGCAGTTCCGCGGGGTGCAGGGCCGGCTGCTGATCTGCGCGACCAACGCGGTCTCGGCGCTGGATCCCGCGTTCATCCGGCCCGGCCGGTTCGATCTCGTCCTCCCCGTCGGACCGCCGGACGCCAAGGGGCGCCGGGTGCTGCTCGATGGGCTGCTCGACCGGGTCGCAAACAAGGAGGACATCGATCTGGACGCCGTCGTCGCGGCCACCGACCTGTTCACGCCGGCCGATCTCTCGGCGGTCGTGYAGCGCTCCGCTGCCGCCGCCTTCCACCGGGCCGCCGACGGGGTGAAGGTCGGCACCGGGGCGGGAGYGGAAAGCGGCGGGGGCGGCCACGGCCCGACGGTGACCCCGTTGAGCACACAGGACCTGCTGGACGCCGCCCGGCTGGCCCGGCCGACGATCAGTCTTACCGAGCTGGACCGCTTCCGTCGTGACGCGGAGGCCTTCACCCGGATCTGACCTGCCCCGCCCCTGCAGGGACGACCCGCACCCGGATCCGCCTCGCACCCGGATCCGGGTGTTGATAACTTTTGATTTTTCGATATAGAAAAGTATTTCCTGCCCCGATGACGAGGCGCGACACGGGAGAGTTCTCGACGAAACGAAAACCGCAGCGATCTTCCAACCCAACCACAATGAGGTTTCGCCATGACCGACGGAAATCGCAATCTCTACGTAGTCGCCTGCGGTGGCGGGTACCCCGCCGGGGACCTTCCCGCCTTCGTCAGGCAGGTGCGGTCCGCCGGCTGGGACGTGCGGGTGGTCGCCACCCCGTCGTCTTTGCAGTTCATCGACGCGCTCGACACAGGTCACGGGGACGGGTAGCGCAGCAGGGCACCGAGACCGTCGGTCGGTGCGCCGGGCAGATCGGCGGGCAGGACCCGCACGGCCGCGCCGGTGCCCCAAGCGGCCCGCACGGCCAGATCCGCCAACCGGCCGGTGGTCGGTGGTGACCCGGCCCGGCGGGCCAGCCGGGCCAGCGCGCCCGGCTCGGTGGCGACGTCCCCGGGCTCCGGCCCGTACCAGGCGGCCCGGTCGTCGCCGGGGTCGTCGACGACGAGCAGCGTGCCCACCTGAGCGCGGACGAGCGCGGCGAACGTCGCGGGCACCCCGTCGACCGCCCGGCCGTGTGCGCGGTCCTCGGCGAAGCGGTCGAGCACGGCGCGGGTCCGGTCGCGAACCTCGGCCTCGACCAGCTCCCGCACCTCCTGGGAATGGAACCGGTCGCTCCGCCCGGGGTGACGTCCCCCGTGTTCGAGCTGGTGGACTAGCGGGGTCACCCGGGGCGGCAGATGCTTGCGCAGCAGCTGCACGGCCCGGACGTCTCCCGCGAGAACCACCAGCGCGGCGTCCACCCGCTCGGTCAGCTCGGTCACCGCCTCGGCGACCTGCGCGGCGTTGTGATCCCACGAGTCCTCGGCACGATCCTGGTAGCGGCGCTGCGACCAGCCGCCGGGGGCATTGCGCTCGATCTCGTCGTCGGAGCCGACGACCTCACCGGCGAACCGCAGTCCGTCCCCGGCCACCCGCAGGTCGGCGCCCGTCCGGTCGGTGAGCACGACCACACAGGGCACGCTGCTCTGCCGGTAGGCAAGCATCGGCAACGTGCAGGGCAGCGAGCCCCAGACGGCCCGGTCCGCCACCTTCCGTCGCAGCCGATGACACCAGACCACCCTGCCATCCGCGGCGCACGCCGCGAGAGCGGCGTTCTGCGGGCCGAGGGACGCCACAACCTCGTCCAACGCGCCCAGCGTCGCGCCATCCGCCCCGTCGGCGGCCAGGCTGTCGCGCAGGCGCCGCCACCGGACCGCCCGATCCGCCGCAATCCCGTCCATCTGATCGGACAGGCCCAGGTACAGCGTCGCGCACGGGCTCGGGACGGCGAACAACTCGTTGATCTCCTCATCTGGGATCACGGCACCGCGGCCTCCTGTTCTCCGCTCCCGCCGGTCGGCGAGCCGATCCTCCAGGGTCCAGGATGGGCACCGACCGGCTCTTCGGTCCGGCCTCTTCGGTTGCTCCCAGCCATACCCATCATCGGCGCGACGGACCGTCGGCCACCCGCCAGGACTTCATCCGGGCGCGGCCGGTATATATTGCTGCTGACGGTCCGAATCGGCTCGAGTTCGACTCTTCGCCGGCCTCAATGATCGGCATCGTCGGCAAACATCGTCGGCAAACATCGTCGGCAAACGCCGAATTCCCTACCTGCCCCCGGCCTGTCCCCGGGGATCGGTCCATAGATCAGTGCTGTGCGCGCTTGTCAGGAGGTCGATGCCGGCCAGGACTTCCGCGGCGGGCCGGGCCTCTAGGCGGCGCCCGTCCCGCAACCGCAGGGAGACCCGCTCGTCGGCTGCCTCCCGGGCACCGATGATCGCCTGGTAGGGCACCAGACGAGCGGCCCGGACCCGCGCGCCCAGGGTGCCGCGCTGCGGACCGGCGGCCTCGGCCCGCAGTCCCCGGTCGGCCGCCTGCCGGACCAGCGCGAGGGCGTGGGGTACCTCGGCGTCGGAGATCGGAAGGGCCACCAGCTGCACGGGCGCAAGCCATGGTGGAAAGGCACCGCCGTGCGACTCGATGAGGTGGGCCACGGCCCGCTCCACGCTGCCGATAACGCTGCGGTGGACCATGACCGGCCGGCGCATCGCGCCGTCCGGGCCCGCGTAGCGCAGATCGAACCGTTCTGGCTGATGGAAGTCGATCTGCACGGTGGACAGGGTGGCTTCACGGCCGGCACTGTCGACGATCTGAACGTCGATCTTCGGGCCGTAGAAGGCCGCCTCCCCCTCCACGGCCTCGTAGGCCACCCCCGCGGCGTCGAGGACCTCGGTCAGCAGGGCGGCGGACCGCCGCCACATGCCGGGGTCGCCGACGTACTTCCCGCCCGGCCCCGGCAGGGAGAGCCGGTAGCGGGCCGGGCTGACACCCAACGCGCCGTAGGCCTCGCGGATCAGCTCCAGCGCCGCGCGCGCCTCGTCGGCGACCTGCTCCGGAGCGCAGAAGATGTGCGCGTCGTTCAGCTGGATCGCCCGCACCCGGGTCAGCCCGCCCAGTACCCCCGACAGTTCGGAGCGGTACATGCCACCCAGTTCGGCCATCCGGAGTGGGAGATCGCGGTAGCTGTGCGCGCGGGAGCGGTAGATCAACGCGTGGTGCGGGCAGAGGCTCGGCCGCAGCACCATCTGCTCCCCGCCAAGCCGCTCCCCGCCAAGCCGCTCCCCGCAAAGCCGCTCCCCGCCAAGCCGCTCCCCGCCAAGCCGCTCCCCGCCAAGCCGCTCCCCGCTGAGATCCATCGGCGGAAACATGTCGTCCCGGTAATGGGACCAGTGGCCGGAGATCTCGTACAGCTCCCGCTTGCCCAGCACGGGCGAGTACACGTGCCGGTAACCGGCCCGACGCTCCACGCCACGGATGTACTCCTCCAGGGTGTGCCGTACGACGGCACCGGCGGGCAGCCAGTACGGCAGACCCGACCCGATCAGCGGGTCGGTATCGAAAAGTTCCAGCTCGCGACCGAGCTTGCGGTGGTCGTACACCGTGGTCTCCTCACCTCGCGGCAGGTAGGGCGGGTGACCACAAGGCGAAGCCCCGGGGCATCCACCCCGGGGCTTCGACAGAAGAACGGCTGTCAGCGCGCCGGGACACTCTCCGGCGTCGTCGTCAGGCCAGCGCGCTGCATGTCGTCCAGGTTAGCAGTGCCGCCCCCGCCGCGGTGACAATGACGACAGCGGTGACGGCGGCGTGCGTGACGGCGGCATGCGTGACAGCGGGGTGGGCGGGCGGGTAGCGGGCGGGGTGGCCGCGGGTCAGCGCGCGAGGATGCTCAGGATCTCACTGGCCGAACGTCCCCGCGCCGCGAGGGGATAGACGGTGATGGCCAGCCGGATGAGGTTGTCACCCCGGCGGCTGACGCCCGCGGCCGGGACGGGCCAGACCCGGTCCGTCGGGCCGGTCGCCTCCCAGGCGGCCTTGATTGCGGCGAGTGGGCCGGTGACGTCGCCGCGCCGCCAGGCGTCGGCGGCCCGGGCGGCGACGTCGATGACACCGGGACCGGCCGTGGCGACCGCGACCGCCGCCTCGGGACCCGCGGTCAGGATCCACGGCACGAGTCCCGGTGTCGGCTCGATCCGCTGCAGCAGCGAGATCATCGCCTGCGACCGGGGCCCGGTGACAATGGTCGCCGCCGACGCCCCGTGCCGCGCGACCACGTCCACGGCGCCCGGATGTGCCTGTTCGACGTCGGCCAGGGCCCGGCGCACCGCGGGTTCCAGGTCGAGCGAGGCGAGTGTCGCCAGCACGGCCACGGGTATCCGGGCGAGCAGCCCCCCGAGCGGCGCGAGCACCGGCCGGTCGGCCTCGGGTACCCGGCCGAGACACGCGGCCGCGGCAGCGGCCTCGGTCACCGATATGCCGTGCTCCAGAGCCAGGCCGACCACGGCGACCGGGTCGTCCGTGGTGGCGGCGACGGCCAGATCCACCTCGGCCGCGCCCGCGGGCAGCAGGTCGGCGACCGCCAACAACCAGGCCCGGGCGGGCGGGTCCAACGCGCCCAGCGCCGACACCAGGCGCGGCGCCCCGTGCAGCGCGGCGGCCACCCGCACCAGGCGGGCACCGCAGGTCGCGGCGACGGTAGCCGGGTCGAGCGCGACCAGCGACGCGACCTCCGCCGCGAAGGACGCGGACGAACCGGCAACCCGACCGGACGAACCGGATGAACCGGATGAACCCGTGGTGGCCGGCCCCGCCGGACCGGTGGTGAGGGGTCCCGTGGGGTCCGACTCGCCCCGGGCCGCGCGCGCCGCTTCGACGAGCAGCCGGGGCAGCGGCATCGTGCCCCAGTGGGCGGCCAGATAGGGCGCGGAGACACCCTCCAGCGAGGGGGGGGCGGAGGGCGCCCCGCGGCGCAGGACGCCCTCCGCGATCGCGGTGTCGAGCACGTCGGCCACGTCCTGTCCGGACATCCGGGCGAGCCGGACCAGCCAGTCGCGCGCCGCCCCGATCAGGCTGGCCCTGTTCAGGGTCTCGGCGAGCGGATGGATGCCCCAACGCCGGGACAGGTACAGCCCGACGACGTCGTCGTCTAACAGGGCCACCGCCCACGCCGACATGCCCGGCCTGCCGAGCAGGTTCTCCTGGAAGGCGGTCTCAATCACCGTCGACGGGTCCGCCGCGACAAGCTCGGCGAACTGCGTGGTCCAGACGATGTCCTCGACGGCGAGGCATCGGACGATCTTCAGCAGGGTGTCGAGCGGCAGGACGCCCCACCGGGATCGCGCGAACGCGACGACGCGCGGATCGGCCCACCAGACGGGATCGGGCGGCGGGTCGGCCTGGTGCAGGCCCGCCGTGACGGCCTCGTCGACGAGGTCGCCCGGATTCGCGCCGAGCGCGGCGCCGAAGGAGCGCAGCCACTCCAGGTCGCCGTCCACCAGGACCCGGACCGTCGCCATGATGTCCCGCAGCGACCGTTCGTCCCAGCGTGCGGCGACGTAACCGGCGATCAGCGGCGGCAGCGCCGCGTCCGTCGGCGAGGCCTCGCCAAGGACGCCCTCCGCGACGGCCCGGTCGATCGCGCTGGAAACCGGGACCGCGGCGGCGTCGGCCACCGCGCGCAGCCAGCCGACACTCGACCGCGTCAGGTCCCGGGCCACGTCGAGCAACGCCACCAACGGCACCGCGGTCCACCGTTCGGTGAGGTAGGAGGCGACGTCCGCATGGGACCAGTCGGATGGTGACGGTGGCCGCGCCTGGCCGAGCAGGCGCTGGGCGAGTGCCGCGTCGACCACCTCCGACACGGACACCCCGACCGTGACGGCCACCGAGCGGATCCAGAGCAGGTCACCCGCGGCCAGCACCCGCCCGAGCTCGATCAGCTCGGCCAGGCTCGTCGTCTCCCACCGTTCGGCAAGGCACCTGGCGATGTCGGGGTCCCACCGCGACGGCGGCACCGGACCCGGTCCGGCCAGGAGGTTCTCCTCGATCGCCCGGTCCCGCACCTCGTCGGCAGCCAGCCCGCCGGCGGCCGCGAGGGCCGCGCACCAGTCCGGTATCCAGTCCGGGTCACGGGCGACGACCAGGGTGTCGGCGAATGCGGCCCGCGGGTCCGCGACCGGGGCCGACACGTCCTCGGCGGAGGCAGTCGCGCCCTCCTCCACGCCGCCCTCCACGCCGCCGTCCACGCCGCCGTCCACACCGCCGTCCACACCGCCGTCCACACCGCCGTCGAGCACGAACCGGCGGACCTCGTCCTCGGTGAGTCCGGGCACCGCATCGGCGCCGGCCCGCGCGAGCAGCTCGATCCGGTGGACGATGCCGCTGCCGGGCCGCCCACTCACCGGGCTGGTTCCCCCCCGCAGCACCTCGGGCGTCACCCGGGCACGTTCCGTGAGTTCCCGGATCAGATCGACGGGCAGCAGCGGCGCGCACCGCACCACCGCCGGCGCCGCGCCGGCGACCGCGAGCGAGACGACCGCGTCGCGGTCAAGTCGGGGTGCCCGGGCCAGCACCTGCCCGGTCGCGGCCACCCGTTCGAGGGCCTCGGTCAGCTCGGTCAGGCCGACCGCGGTGATCTGCCAGACGTCACCCCAGCAACCGGTGAGGACACCGATCGCGGGCAGCGTCTCGGCGAGCAGCATCCGGCGGGTCTCCGGCCGGATCCGCTCCCGCCTGACCAGCCGCATCACGTCGATGACGATCCGGCGCTCGGCCGGCAGCGGCCGCAGGACCGCCGCGAGCTCGTCGAGCATCTTCGCGCTGTCCCGGGCCGCCAGGACGCTCTGCTGCTCGGCGAGCTCCGCGGTGACCGTGACAATCAGGTCCGGCCGCCCGGCGAACGCCCGACCGATCTCCTGCAGCATCGTCATGACTGCGCTACGCCCACCGCGTTGCGGGCTGCCGGTGTCGGCCGCGAGGGCACTCTCGTCCGGGTTCACCAGCAGGTGCGCGAAGGCCGCGGCGAACAGCCGCCGGGCCGCGCTCTGCCCCGCCGTCGCTCCGATGCGCCTGCGCAGCCCCTGCAACGAGACGTCATCGACCAGCGGCAGGTCCCGCCAGGCGCGCGGAGCGTGGGCTTGGCCGTCCTCGTCGAGCAGCGGCAGCGCGAACTCCACCGGCTGGCCGGCGCTCGCCAGAACCTTCGGTTCGGTCAGAGCCGCCGGGTCGACACCGAAGGCGATGATCCGGGCCGGATCGGGCACCGCGCCGTCCGGTGCCCGATGCGCGGACCGCAGGCGTCGCAGCGCAACCAGGGTCCGGGCGAGGTCGTCGGGCGGGCAGAGCAGCCAGCCGGAACCGCCGAGCAGGCCGGCCAGCGGGCTGGACAGGTCCGCGGCCTCGAAGGCGGCCACGCCGACCGCCGCCCGCCCGGACTGTAGGCTCGCCGCGAGGCGCACCGGCTCCGGGTTGACCCGGCGCTCGGCTGTCATGACCTCCGTCCCCGTCGGCGCGAACACTCCCCGCAGGCCCTTGGGATCGCCACGCGGGGTGAGCGTCTCGTCGAAACGGCGCACCGTCACCGGGCGCTGCTCACCGGCCTGCAGGACGGTGGTGAGATCGACGTCGAACCCGGTGCCGGAGCGCGGCACGAACACCCGGACGCCGTACCTGAGCTTCATCACGACGAACCGGGGGTCGACCCGGTCGACCGTGCCCAGGTACGTCCCGCCGACCAGGCCCCGCTCGAAGCGGGGGTTGCGGTCGCCGAACCCGCCACGGGCCGCGGTGTCGTGATGGTAGGCGATGATGACGTCGGAGGCGGCGAGATCTTCGGTGATCTTCGCGCGCCGCGCCGCGGCGGCCAGCGTCGTGAGCTCCTCCCGGAGCCGGCCGGGCTGCAGGTCGGCAACCCGGKCGTCGATCCCGCAGCCCCGCAGGTACCGGTCCACCGCCTGCTCGCGCGTCGCCCGCGACCCGCCCGTCACCGCGCCGTAGGCGGTCGGTCGGCGGCCGGTGGACAACCACCCGATCAGCCGGGCCAGCGATCGGGCCTGCGCCGCCCGCCACTCCTCCAGCGGGGCGTCCGGTGCCGGGACGTCGTCGCCGAGCAGTTCCACCGTGTCCTGGCTACGTTCGGACGCGGGCGGGATCACCCCCCGGGCCGGCGCGTACCCGTGGCGGCCATACCCGACCAGCCGCAGCGATCCCCGGCAGTGCACGAGATGATCCGGGCTGAGTTCGACGGGAACGACGCCGAGCTGGGTCGCGGCGTCGTCGAGCAGCGCGCCGAGCGGGGCGAGCATGTCCATGACGTCCGCGGGGGCAACGAACTCGCCGTTCGCGAGCTGCGCGGCCATGCTGTCGTCGCCGCGTTGCCGCTCGAGCGGGTCGGTGAGCGGGCCGGCCGCCCAGCTCGTGATGTAACCCGTGGGCGCCTCGTAGCCCGTGGGCACCCCGTCGGGGCCGTCGACGATGTCGAGCAGCAGGGGGGTCAGCGGGTTGCCGAGCGAGAGCAGCTCCATGCCGACCCGTAGCGTCGACGGGCCGCCCGCGCCGGCCGTACGCAGGGCGCCGAAGCCCAGCCCGGCGAGGCTGACCAGGCGTACCCGGCAGTCGGCCCCGGCGCCGCGGATCCGCCGGGGCATCTCCCGCCAGGTCCGGCCGCTGCGGCCCACGACCGCCGGACGCTGGTCCGCCACTTCCGCCACTTCCGCCACTTCCGCCGGCGGCGCGCCCGGCGCGGACCGCGCGCCTGCGGTCCGCGCCGGGCGGTGTCCCCGCTGCGCCTGCGCGGCACCGTCGGCGGGTCCGGCGGGGAGCGGCTCGGGGTCCGCGAAGTCGTCGAAGTCGTCCGCGCCGGCGGGTCCGGCGGGGAGCGGCTCGGGGTCCGCGAAGTCGTCGAAGTCGTCGAAGTCGTCCGCGCCGGCGGGGCCCGCGGTGCCGCCCGGGTACCCGCCACCACCCGAAGACGCCGCGCTCCCCGAATACCCGCCACCACCCGAAGACGCCGCGCCGGTCGATCCCGTCCGACCGCCCTGGAAGGCCCCGCCGTTCGAGCCCGCTCCGTGGTCCGGGGCCGCCCCCGGGTTCGACCTCGATTCGCCGTCGGGCTGGCTCCCCCACGCGCTCCGGTTCCACCAGCTCACGGTTGCGGCTCCTCATCCGACAGGACCTCGCGGGCGACCAGCGCGGTACGCACCGCGGCGATCTCCGCGCGTAGCACGGTGGCGGTGCCGAGCCGGAAACGCGGATCGGCGGGCAGGCAGTCGGTGATCAAGCGGATCAGCATGGGGTGCACGCGACGGGCCGCGAGCTCACCCCGCAGCTGCCGCAGCTTCTCGTCCCGCGCCTCGGCATCAGCCCGGGAACCGGCGGCGTCCGCGGYCGACCTGGCCTCGGTCGCCCCGCCGAGCCAGTCATCCGGGCGGTCACCGGTCAGCGCGAACAGCAGGGTGGCCGCCAGGCAGTGCAGGTCGTACTGCGGGCTGAGCGGCTCGGCTCCCGGCGGGGCGTAGCCCGGGGTCGCGGTGGTGGGCATGACCTTGGCCGACGGCTCGACGATCGCCGCCGTCGACAGGTCGACGAGCGAGTACCGGGGTGGGTCACCAGCGACGAGGATGTTCTCCGGCTTGACGTCGCCGTGGACCCAGTACCCCCTGATCCGTTCCTCGTGCTGGTAGAGCCGCTGCGGTCGGATCGTGTGCATCGCCTCCAGCGTGGCGCTGATCTGGTCGGCCAGCTCGACGACCTGGCGGGCGCTGAGCGGGCCGGACTCGGTGACCCGGGAGTCAAGCGTGGTGGGCACCATCTGCCCGATGTCACCGATGAACTGCATGACGATGAACGCCTCACGGTTGTACCGCTCGACCTCCCGCTCGTTGCCCCCGGTCACGAGCGCGTTATGGTCGTGCCGGGTCGGCGAGGGCCCGTAGACGACGTCCACCAGGGCCGGCACCCCGTGGGTGATCTCGCCGAGCGCTGCCTGCACGGCGACCGCGTCCTCGACGTCGATCGAGCGCTTCTCGTACTGGGTCCTGGCGTACTCGGGATTGATGTCGTGGTCGCGGCCGCCCCACCATGCGCCCTTGACGACGACCAGGGCGTTGCTCCACTCGTCCCGGGCGAGCTCGACGTAACCTTGGCCGCCCTCGGCGAGATGACGCACGCAGCGGTACCGGCCACGGCCCCAGGTGCGCGGCACCGACGCGAAGGACGCCCCGTAACGCAACCGTTCGACGATCTCCAAATCAGAGGCGACCGTACTCACCGGCCACCTCCGGGTACCCCACCGCCGCCAGGTCCGCCGTTCCCGAGCACCCCGCCGGCCGGCCAGGGTCCCGTCACATGCACTTCCAGACCCACGACGTCGCGGACCAGCCAGACCGGCTCCTCGCCGTCCCACCTCTCGGCGACGCCCGGCGTCAGCCGCCGGGCACCCACCCACGAGCCGTTCGTCGACAGGTCGGTGAGCGTCACCGTCCCGTCGCGCTCGTTGCCGACCATCAGATGGCGCCGCGAGACCCGGCCGGCGGCGTCGATCTGCAGCCGGTCGCAGACGTCGACGACGATCAGGTCGTCCGCCGTCCGCTGCACGGCGTTCGGTTGCCGTCCCAGCACAATGCGTTCACCGGGTCCCACGTTCGGGGTGTCGAACGACGAGCCGTCGCCGCGCCGGACGGTCAGCCGCCAGCCTGTTCCGCCCGGTCGCCCGGCCGCCCTGGTTGCCTCGGCCGCCCTGGTTGCCTCGGCCGCCCCAGCCGTCCCAGCCGCGTTGACCCGGCCGACCCGCACGAGCGACCCGGCCAGGTGGAGCGGGACGTCGAAACGCCACTCCCGGGGCAGGTCACGCACCAGCCGGTCGTCGCCCAGACTGGTGCCGTTGTGGGAGCGGTCGACCACCATCGCCGTGCCGGCAGCCGTGAGGGTGATCTCCACGTGCCGGGTGCTGATGTAGTCGTAACTGCTACCGAGCCCGGCCGTGACGTCGACGAGCTGCTCCGAGCCGAGGTTGTGGTCGGGATGGCGCCCAAGGACGACCGTGGTGCCCACCTCCAACGTCACGAGACGATGGGTGCCGCCACCCTCGATCCTCAGCACGACCGGACCCGCCACCACCCTGGCATCCCACCCGGCGCCGGACGGCACGGGCAGGCCGACGATGGTCGGCGCCCCCACGGTGCCCGAGGGCGGGATGTAGGCGGGAGCATCGAAGATCGTGGCGTCGTCCGCGAGCGCGTCCCCGAGCGCGTCCGCCAGGGTCCTGCGACTTCCCTCCCCGGGTTCGCCATGGCCCGCCTGCCGGTCCGGGGCATCCAGGTCCAGGGGCTCGGTCGCTCCCCGGGGGGCCGGCGCGTCCCGCGGCGCGGGGGGCATGGGCGACGCCGAGGGCACAGGCGACGCCGCGCCCGAGGCGTCCCCGACCGCCTGCCCAGTATCCGTCTCGATCTCCTGGACCGGGCGTCGACACAGCGGACAGACCAGCCGGGCGCCCTGGCCGCGCCCCGCCACGCGCATCGGTGGCGACACGAGCGGCCCCAGCCGGGCGTTCACGCAGTCGGGGGTCACGCAGCGATAGGCGTTGGCGCGGGCAGCGGCGACGACCTCCGGTCGCCCCCGCAGGCCCGACGCCTTCACCTCGTCCTGCCGCGCGGCCCGCTCCCAGGTGACGGTGTCGATCCGGTTCATCGCCCGGCGGACCAGTTTCACGTTCTCGCCCGCCGGGGCGGCGGGTAGCACCTTCCATCCGAAGAAGGTCGAGGCGTCGCCCTGGATCCACGCGTGGGCGTCGATGTTGCGTTTGCCGTAGAAGTTGTCCTTGCTGACGACCTTCCCCCCGACGGCCCTCGCCTCCTCCAGCAGGATGTCGTCGGCCTCGGCCGCCCAGGCCAGAGCGCCGTCACGGTAGTACCGCTGCAGCGGAGCGAGGTCGTCAAGCAGGCCGCGCAGGCTGTTGTCGGCCACATAGCGAAAGGTCGCGTCGGCGCCGAAGGCACGGCGGGCGGCGGCCTCCACGGCGAACAGCCGCGCGGTCACGCCGCACCGGCGCGGGCAGCGTGCGCCGTGCGCGCAGCCGAGACCGATCTGCGCGAAGCTGCCCGGCGAACCGTCCCGGGTGATGTTACTGACGTCGAACAGCACCGTCGTCGAGGACATGGGACTCCTACCGATTGTCAGCTGTTGCCGAGGACGTCGTCGAGACGCCGACGGGACGCCGCCCCGCCGTGTTGCCGGCCGGACACGGGGTCCGCCTCGACGAGATCACGGGTCCGGGTCCTGGTGCGGGTCGCCCGGACCCGGGCTCCCGACACCGCGTCGGCCGGCGCGACACCCTGGCCGAGGGCCCGTAGCGTCGCGTTGTAGTGGTCGGCCAGATCGTCGAATCCGCGGTCCGCCGCCCACAGCGCCGCGTTCCGGAACAGCTCGGTGACGCTCTCCCGGGAATGGGCGAAGCTGGCCCGCTTCGCAATCTCCTCGTCGAACTCCGCGATGCTCTCCTCGTGTTCGAGGGAGGATTCCGCGTCCGGGAAGACATCCGCCTCGACGGTGGCCCGGAAGCGCTGCGCGGCGTGCGGGTCGGCCCGGCTGTCCACAGCCAGCCGCCGTCCACCGGCGACCACCCCGCCGCGGGCCTGAAGAATCGTGTGCGCGCCGAGCGGTGTGTCCGGAGCGCGCAACCGGAGCAGGAAGACCGGACGGTCCTCGCCGGTGCTCACGGCGGGTAGCGGCAGCCGCAGCTCGGTGCCGCGCGAGGTCGGTGGCGGCACCTTCATGAGGTGACGCTGCGGTTTGATCCGCCGCAGCGCCTCCACCGTCCAGCCGGGTCGGATCAGGACCCGCAGCTCACCGCGCCCCGCGGCCGCGCCGACCACCGGTTCGATCAGCGACGAGACGATCGCGTCGATCCGGTCGACGTCCTCGGCCGCCGCCCAGACGTGCTGCGTCTGGCCGCACACCCCGACCATCTCGGCGAGCACCTCGTCCCGGGCGTCGACGCCGATGCCCAGCGCGTCCGTCCCGATGCCCTGGTCGCCGAGCCCGGCGACGATGTGGGCGAGCTGCTCGGGCTGCCAGCGGCCGATGTTGGCCTCACCGTCGGTGATGAGCAGGACCCGGTAGACGTCCGCGTCCGGCGCCTGCGCGAGCAGCTCCCGCCCGGCGACGGCGAGCGCGTCGCCGATGTTGGTGTAGGAGTCCGCGTCGCTGTTCGTGGGGCCGTCAACGGCCGGCAGGCGGTCGGGCCGACGTCCGGCGCTGATCACTCGCGCCTCGCGGGCGAAGCGCACCAGCACGAGCGGGCAGCCGTCGGGCAGCAGGCCGTGCACGCGTTCCAGAACCCGCTGCGCGAGCTCCCACTTGCTGACCGCGTCCGGCGCCGCCGGATGCAGCATCGACAGGGATGCGTCGACCGCGACGGCGACCGCCACCTCCCGCCGGCCCCGCGGCGGATCGGCCACGCTGATCGTCAGCCGGAGCACCCCACCCGGCTTCGTGACACCCCGGTCCATCCGGCCCTCGACGCCGAGCCGGTCCCTGTCGTTCATCGGTTTCCTTTCTCCCCGTGAATGCGCGGCTCCCCGTGAATGCGCGGCTCCCCGTGAATGCGCGTGCCGGTGCCGCGGGACTCGCCGACGCCGGTGAGCATCGCCCGCTGGCGCGGTCTGGTCCGGGTGGCGACCACCTTCTCCCGGGCGGAGCGGATCGCGATCACCGCGACGGTGGCGTTGTCGTGCCCACCGAGGTCCTCCGCCCGACGGCAGAGCAACGAGGCCAGTTCGGCGGGGGTGCGGGCGACCGAGGCGAGGTCCTCCAGCACGTCGCAGAACCTCCAGTCGGCCACGCCCGGAATGTCCTCGGCGGTGTCGACGCCCGCCTCGCACGCCCCGTCGGTGGCGAGGATCAGCAGGTCGCCGTCGGCGAGCTGCACCCTTCTGGTCGCCACCGCGGTCGCGCCGCGCTGCGCCGTCCGGACGCTCTCGGTCACGATGCCGCGCTCCTCGGGTGTGGGAGCCTGGCCGGCGACGATCGCCTCGGCGACCACGCTGTGCTCGCTGGACAGCCGGGTGGCCACGAAGCCGTCGCCGCAGCGGCGCAGCAGGTAGGCACGGCAGTCCCCGACGGTCGCGATGTCGGCGCGACCGCGGGAGATCGAGGCGAGCACCGCCACCGCGGCGGCCCGGCGGCTCAGCGGCGCGGGCGGCGGCGGCAGCGCGACGTCCAGCAGCAGCCGCTCCGGTTCGGTCTCGCCGTCCTTCCACCGCCGACGGAATGCCGCGAGCAGCGCCCGCGCCGCCCACCGTCCCGAACCGTCACCGGGACCGGTAATGCCGTCGAGCACCGCGCAGGCGGTGGTCGTGCCGTCCGACGGGTCCTCGACCTTCGCCCAGCCGACCGCGTCCTCGTTGTCGCCTTCCGGGTTGCCGCCCGCCTTGCGCCAGCCCGTCACGCTCTCGCACGCGACGACGGTCGTCAGCCGCTCGTTGCGCGCGGGGAAGACGAAGGGTGCGATCCTCGACGCCAGCGCACCGGCTCCGGTCGCCCGGCGACCATGCTCGGGATGTAGGCAGGCCCGCAGCGCGGCGTCGGCGCCGGGCGGCCACTCGCCGGCGGCAAGCCCGGCCATCGCCAGCATCGAGGCGTCCCGGTTGCTCCACTCGCCGGTCAGCGCCTTGAACAGCACCACGGCGAACAGGCGAAGGTCACGGGCGGGACCACGCTCCCCCGCCGGAGTGACGAACCAGGGGTCGACGGGGTCGTGCCTGCCCGCGTCCAGCAGATCGCAGACGGCCAGAGTGAGGCTCTGCCCGGTCCACCTGAAGCTCCACGGCGCGAGAAGCCCCACGCCCTGCTGATGGAACGGTTCGAGGCTGCGGCCGATCTCGACGAAGGCGCGCAGCAGTGCGGCCGCGGAGATCGCGGGAGCATCGGCGGAATGGCTGTCGAGCAGATCAACCAGCGGCAGTCCCGGAAGTTCCGGCCAGCTCAGCTCGACCCGCACCGGCATGATCAGTCCGGCGCTCGCCGTGGGCAGGGCGACGCGGGGTGGGGCATGGCGTAAGGAGACCGCGCCGGCCCCCGCGTCCGCGGCGGCGTCGAACTCGTCGAAGTCGACCTCGTCGAGACCGGCAGGGTCGTCAAGACCGGCAGGGTCGGGAACGGCGTCTTCAGGACGTGTGTCGTCGAGACCGGCAGGGTCGTCAAGACCGGCAGGGTCGTCAAGACCGGCAGGGTCGTCGAGACCGACGTCCTCGGGAACCGCGTCGTCAGGAACGGCGTCGTCAGGAACGGCGTCGTCAGGACGTGCGTCGTCGAACGGGAACGGCTGATCCGAGTCACCGGGCTCCACCGACTCGGCGGTCACGTCGAACGGACCCGGGTCCTCCGCCTCGTCCAGCGCGTCCAGCGCGTCTGGCGCGTCTGGCACGTCTGGCACGTCTGGCACGTCCAACTCTTCGGCTTCGCCGAGCAGCTCGGCACCCTCAAGTGCATCCGGACCCGACGACCCGGCCAGACCACCGGATCCGCCCGGGTCGTCGGGTCCGGTGGGGTCTTCCAGCTCGTCGCTGTCGTCCTGCCCGGCCGCCGGCGCGTCCGGGCCTCCGAGCTCGTTCGCCTCCTGCGCTCCGGGTGAACCGGTCACCGCCCCGAAAGGATCGATCCCGGCGACGCCACCATCGCTGGCGCGCGGGCCGTCCAGGACACCGCCCGGGACATCGGAGGAGTCCCCGCCCACGACCCCTGTGATCACCGCCGGAACCGGGTCGCCTGGCGAAACCACAGGTCCGTCCGGGCCGGTCAACGGTGCTTCCCGATCACATCTGCCGGGGCGTGGGATGCGGACATCCCGACGCTACCGTCCGAATCATCCAGATGATCAGCGTCCATGGTCGTGGCAACGGCGACGTGCACGACGGTCCCCCCTTCCTCCCGCAAGATCGCGAAAGATCTGCAGTATGCCTGTCCGCGCGATATGACGGTATCGCTCGGCCTCGTCAGGTAAAGGACAGCCATAACCGACATCTATCGGTCTGGTCGTCATCGGCGGCATCTGCGACGGTCGGTGGCAACGGCCCACTACCTTCCGGAGGCACCGTGTCCGAGTTCAACTCCCGCCGCGCTCAGCGTCAGGTCCCGGCCAGGCGGAGCAACCCACTGCAGAAACTTGCCCGTGACCGGGCCCGGCAGGCCCGCCGACGCACTCGGCGCGATCAGCCGCTGCCGGATTACCTCGCCCGCTACGCGTCCGGACCGGACGGACATCCCCGATCGGCATCGACTACGATGGGCAAGCCGCGACCGAGCGGGAATTCCCTCAAGCACCTGCGGCCGGTTCCGTGGACGTCGCTGGGACCCGCGACGGTCCTCGATGCCCGCGTCGACTTCTCGGACTGTGCCGGCTACAAGCGGCGCCCGGTGGTCGCGGTGCGGGCGGAGAACGGCGTCATCCTGGCCTTCCCGATTACCACTCAGGTACGTCGGCTCAGCTGGGTTTGCGGACGCCTGCTCGCCTTCCCACGGGAGGCCGGTCTGCGCGAAGCCCAATCCGCGATCCTGTGGCGCCCGGTGGCAATCGAACGCTCCGATGTGATCCGGGTTCTCGGTCGTCTCATCGGCTCCGACCTCGAAGAGTTTCAGATTCACGCACGGGCGGTGCGCGGGGTCGACGGCAGCGACGCCTGACCCACGCCGGTATCCGGGCACGGACGAGATCGCCGGGGAAGCAACGACCGGAGGGGCCGGAACGACCCTGCGGAAGGATACCGTTACACTCGCTCGCCATGCGGCTGCGGTTCCTCGTCGACGATCGGGTCGAATTCGACCAGCGGCTGCGCCGTTCCGACCAGCTGTGCGTCGGTGCCGCCCCGGACGACGTCTGCGACGATGCCGCGTCGCACCGGCATCTGTCCGCCAGCCCGCCGGACCRGAAACTCTCCCGCCGGGCCGCCCGCCTGTCCGCCGCGCCGGGCGGCGGCTGGAATGTGGAAATCGCGAACCTGAACCAGGCCGATGTCCGGAACTGGGGACAGCCGACGTATCCCGTCGAGCAGGGCGGGCTGGTGTCGGTGACCGACCGGCCGACCGCGGTCTGGCTGCGCGGCACTCCGCAGCGCAGCTACCTGCTGTTATGCGAGCCGGAGCCGACCGGCGTCCGCCGGATTGCCCGCGATCGTCGAGTGACGGAGAGCAACGAGGTCGATCGCCTCTCCGAGAAGGAGACCGAGGCGATCCGCGTGGTCTTCGAACAGCATCTACGGTGGCCGCCCCTGCGTAACCCGGATCCACGTCCCAAGAAATCCGCCGCCGACCGGCTGGGGATCAAGCAGACCTCGCTCAACGACCGGTTGGCGGGCGCGCTGGAGAAGGCGAGACGGGTCGGCTACCAACCACCGGGCGGGCAGGTCGCCCCGACCCGCGACGCCGACTGGGTGTACTGGCTCGTCGGCATCGGTGCGCTGGACTTCGAGATGCACGCGGGAATCGGCTAACCGTCCCGATCATCGAACGGCGGCTGGCCGATCGAGCGAACCCGAGTCAGACAGACCCGAGCCAGACGGACCCGGGGGCGGCGCCGGACGAACGCGCACCCCGCCGGGTCGTTCCCCCTCGCCCGCGTCCTAACTCTCTACGCCTGCGCCTCTACGCCGGTGTTCTTCCCGTCCGCGCTTTCTCCCGATCCACGTGCTCCGCCGATCGACGCGCCCGTATGACTCGTCACTACCGATCCGGATATTCCTCGTCGGACGCCTCGGCTCCACTCGGCGTTGTCGAGATTTCCCGGGCGCATCGCATGAGCCGAAGATTTGTCTCCTGCTCGGCGAGCCCCCGATCACCCGATCGGGGGCTCGCCGACCCCGCGAGACGCGACCATGGAGATATGGTGATCTCGGTGGAGCGGCGGGTAGCGGTGGCGGCGGGTCCGGAACATCTGGAACTGCACGTCGAAGAGCTACGGCCAGAGGGTTTCCCACTCGACGATCCCCCGCCGGAGATTCCCTGGTCACCGGCTCCCCCGCCCCCGGGCCACCTTCGGGCGGACGGCCGTCCCCCGAACGAGGCACGGGCCCCGAACGAGACGCGGATCACGGACAGGACACAGATCGCGGACAGGACACAGATCGCGGACGAGACACGGACCATGACGTCGGACGACAGGCCGGCGACGATCCGCGGCGGGGGTGGCGACATCCCGGTCCTGCTGCTCCACGGGATCGCCGGCAGCACGGCGGACTGGGCCGCGGTGGTTCCGGAGCTCGCCACGTCCCGCCGTGTGATCGCCTACGACCAGCGAGGGCATGGCGCGAGTGGCTGGGCCACGACGGGCCGAGCGGGTTACAGCTTTGATCAGCTGGTGGCGGACCTCGCGACGGTGGTCGACGTGCTCGGGCTGCCCGCCGTCCACCTGATCGGCCACTCGATGGGCGGGGTGGTGGCGCTGCGCTACACGCTCAACCATCCGGGACGGGTGCGGTCCCTGGTTCTCGCTGACACCGCGGCCGCTCCCGCCACGGGCACGGGCGGGATCACGAAGCGGGTCGTGTCCGTCCTGCTGGCAGGGGCGGCGGCGATCGCGACGGCCGTCCACGCCGGCCGGAACCGCGCGGTGGCGGGGCTCGGCCGGATGGATCCGAACGCGATCGTCGCGCTCTGGCGGGACCTGAGCAGCTATCCGTCCCTCACGGACCGGTTGGGCGAGATCCGCGCCCCGACCACCGTCATCGTCGGTGAACGGGACTTCAGTCTTCGTGACGCCGCCGAGACGCTCGCCCGATCCGTGCCGGACGCCCATCTCGCGGTGATCGCCGGTGCCGACCACAATCCACACGCGAGCCGCCCGATCGCCTGGCTGACCGCCGTGGAGGATCACCTCACCCGCGCCGACCAAATAGCCACCGATCTCATCCGCTGATGTCGGGCCATGCCGGCCGACCGGTTGACTTCGAGTGCGCTCCCACCGCTATGGTCGGCGCGAGGCTGGCTTCCTCCCTCGTCCGCAGGTGGGGGATTCCCGGACCTCGCGGGCCGGGTTCCTGCTTCTTTTCCCGACGGGAGGTCCCGACGGATGCGTCACCGACTACCGTCGGTTCGGTCTCCCTCCATCTCCACAGGATCTTCACCGGCGAGTACGGCTCGTCTTCTATCCGGTCTGATGCGAAAGGGGGTGAGCGGCGTTTCCTCCTCCGCGTGGACGCGGAGGTTTCCACGCCGCGCATACCATGAAGTACCGCAAACTCGCCCGGACCGGCGTCGAGGTCAGCACCCAGTGTCTCGGCGCCATGATGTTCGGCGCGTTCGGCAACACCGACCACGACGAATGCGAACGCATCATCCATCGGGCCCTCGACGCCGGCATCAACTTCCTCGACACCGCCGACATCTACTCTCAGGGTGAGAGCGAGGAGATCGTCGGCCGGGCCATCAAGACCCGCCGCGACGACGTCGTCCTTGCCACGAAGTGYTTCAGCCCCATGGGCGACGAGCGCAACTCCCGCGGCGGCTCGCGGCGCTGGATCATCCGCGCCGTCGAGGATAGCCTGCGCCGCCTCGGCACCGACTACATCGACCTCTACCAGGTCCACCGCCACGACTGGGACACCGACCTCGAGGACACCCTCGGCGCCCTGTCCGACCTCGTCCACGCCGGCAAGGTCCGCTACCTCGGCTCCTCCTCCTTCCCCGCCGACTGGATCGTCGAAGCCCAGTGGGCCGCCCGGCGCCGTAACAGCGAACRGTTCGTCTGCGAACAGCCCCAGTACTCCATCTTCGCCCGCTCCATCGAAGAAGCCGTCCTGCCCGCCGCCCAACGCCACACCATCGGCATCATCCCCTGGAGCCCGCTGGCCGGCGGCTGGCTCACCGGCAAGTACCGGCGCGGCGAGCAGGCTCCGGCCGGATCGCGCTACTCGTCACAGGGCTTGCTCGGCCGCCGCCAGGGTCAGGCACTCTCCGAGGACCCGCACGCACCCGCCCGCTTCACCGCGGTGGAGGAGCTGACCACCCTCGCCAAGCAGGCCGGCGTGTCCCTCACCCACCTCGCGCTGGCCTTCGTCGACAGCCACCCCGCCGTCACCTCAACCATCATCGGGCCCAAGACGCTCACTCAGCTCGATGACGTCCTCCTGGCGGCCGAGATCACCCTCGACCAGGCGACACTCGACGCGATCGACGAGATCGTCACCCCCGGCACCGACATCGCCGGCACCAACCACCACAGCGGTAACCCGGCACTGCGGCCGAGTTGCCGGCGTCGGACGGCCCACTGACGGAMGAACCACTGACCAGCCTGACCATGCCCACCCCCGACCAGCCACGTTTCTCGACTCACGGCACCGCCAAGCCGGTCGGCGCCGCGGCATCTCCGGAGGCAGACAAGCCGTCTTCCGGATCCTGAGACGATGCGCTACAGTCGCCCGAGTCAGGTAACATAAGGGGGGTTCAACATGAGTGTCATCGTCGCCGTGACCCTGAAAGTCGATCCAGCCGCTCTTCAGCAGCTGTTCGCATCGAAGGCAGACATCTTCACATCCATCGCCGAGCGGGCACAAAAGGTAGGAGCCTTGCACCATCGTTTCCTTGCCGGCCACGGGCAGGTCATCATCCTCGATGAATGGGATTCCACGGAGGCGTTCCAGGAGTTCTTCACCAATCAGCCTGAGATAGCCGCCCTCATGCGGGATGCCGGCGTCGAGGGACCCCCGGAGATTCAGGTCTGGCAGCCGATCGAAGGCGCGCCCGACACCTTCTGAGCGGGCGCGCGGGACACGGGCGGGGGATGGCTACGGCTCCCCGTATCCGCGCCGCGGAACGGACCGGTACCCCCGCCCGGAATCGTCATCACCAGAGTTCATGATGATATCTTTGAGAACACTCGAAGCGGTCAGGTGTTCCGAGTGCGCAGCAGCATGTGAAGTTCGTTGTTCCAGTCGATGCCGTTGCTCTCCCGCCCCGCTGGAACCTGTCCGTGGCAGTCGGCGAGAAAGGCGGTGACCTTCGACTTCGCCAGCTCGAGATCGRCATGCCCCGACGGGCTGGACAGGGACACCGTGATCACCGTCTGCCCCTTGGATCTCGTCGGCCGGATGCGCACGTCGCCGGTCCCGGCGGGAACCTCGATCCCTTCGGCCAGCAGCGCGCGGGCGAAGATCCAGGTGATGGCCTCTTCACCGGGACGTAGGATCAACTCAACGGCGAAGGGATCAGCCGGGTCATAACGGAGTGTGCCGGGGATCGCCTCTCGCYCCCCCTCCTCCGTGACGTAGTCAACGGATAGATCGCGCGCCACGACATGCGCGGGCGTCGAGCTGTGACGGAGCATCGCTGCCTCCCAACACGGTCGGATTCGACACTGTTCAGCATCGCGCCCGGCGACGCCCGGTTTGGCCACCCGACGGGCCTCTCTGGACGGGCGGATCAACCCGGCACGGCTAGGCCGGTCGGCATAGCCGGCGAGTGAACGCAACGTCACGGTTCCATCGCTATTTTGTCGCGGTTTCGRCATGGTTGCGGCGACCCCACGTCGAGAGATTCCGGCCGAGTCCGCCGACGGGTGCGGCGATGACCTCGTCACTGGCCCGACGGGTGTCGACGCTGGCCGTCGTACCGGTGGGAGGGAGTCGGCCCAGACCGTCAGGACCATCCGCCCCCACCGGCCGGCCCGTCGTCAACTCAGCCGCAGGGAGCCCGGTAGCCCATATCCCTGAAGGCAGTGCTCCATTCACCGGCGGTGATCCGGTTCGCCGGATCGGCGCACGCGGTGTCCGCGAGCCGGCCGGGCTCGGCGTCCCACAGCCGCAATGTCCCGTCGTGACCAGCCGAGACGACGACGCCCGTGCCGGAGACGAAGGCGATCGCGCTGATCGGCTGGGTGTGCCCGTGCCACTGGGTCAGCAGGATCGGCGTGTCCAGACGGGAGATGTCGGTCAGCCGGACCGTCTCGTCATCGCCGGCGGAGGCGACGACGTCGGCACCCGGCTCGAAGGCCACGCTCTGGATCCCGCCCAGCGAGCCGGTGGCGACGCCACGGGCGGGATTGTCCGGATACCGCACCTCCCACAGGCGCACCGTGGCGTCGACGCCGCCGGAGACCAGAACGCCTCCGTCGCCGGTGAAGACCACGGACCGCACCCCACGGCTGTGCCCGCGCAGGATTCCACCCGCGGTCGGCCGCGCCGCGTCCCGGATGTTCCACAGATGGACGGTGCCGTCCTCACCAGCGAACGCGAGCAGGGTGCCGTTAGGCGCGAAGGCCATCGAGCGCACTCCCCCGGTCTGACCGTCCGCCCGGACGCGCTGCTTCGGACGCGCCGGGTCCGTGACGTCCCACAGCGCGACGATGCCGTCCGCACTCGCGGACCCGAGAGTGTTGCTGTCCGGGCTGAAGGCCACCGACTGCACCGCGTCGGTGTGGGCCTGGATGGTTGACCATCGGACCATCTGGTCGGGGTCGTGCAGGTTCCACAGTCGGATCGTGCCGTCGGAATGGCCCGCGGCGAGCAGGCCACCGTCCCGGTTGAACGCCAGCGACTCGATCCAGCTGCGGCTCGGCACCGAGACGGAGGTGCGCCGGACCAGCTCGGTCCGACCGACGACTTCCCATAACGTGACCGTTCCGTTGTTGCTCCCCGCCGCGATCCAGTGCCCGTCCGGGCTCACCGCGAGCGCCAGCAGGGCACCGGTCCCGACGGGGATGGTGGTCGGGGTGATCCCGGCACCGAACAGCGCGATCATCGCGCTCCGGGTCCTGGCCGAGTGCGGCTCGGCGCGGTAGGCCGCGAGCGCGAGCCGGCGAGCGAGTCCCGTGTCGCCGTCCTGGAGGAGCAGCGCCCGCTCGGCGACCGCCTCAGGCACGCTCATCTCGGTCCGCGAGCCCCCGCCCCTGGTGGACACGATGGCGACCGTCGTCACGAGCACGGTGACGGCGGCCACCAGGGCAACGATGATCAGCGGACGTCGGTTGCGGGCCCGGTCGCCCGGTGGCGCGGCGGACGAGGACCTCCGCGACGACGAGGACGACCGCTGAGACGAGGACGACCGCTGAGACGAGGACGACGAGGACGACGGGGACGCTCCTCGCCCGGGGTCCTGGCTGTGTTCGTCCTCGGTCCAGACCGTCACCAGAGCATCGGCGAAGTCCCGGGACCGGGACGACGAGCCTGCGCCCGGCCGCCAGCGGGCATCCGGCCCGGACGGTGACGCCTCGCTCCCCGACGAGGACGACCCGAGCCCGGGAGAAGAGGTCGGGCCCGGAACCGACGACGGGCCCGGAACCGACGACGGGCCCGGAACCGACGACGGGCCGGACCGGGCTGGTGCCCCGGGAATGCCCGGCCCCGGGAACGAGATCAGGTTCGCCGGCGGCGGGGGTCCGATCGGCTGATGGCCGGTGACGGGCGTGATCGGACCCGCGAGGTCGGCGTCGCTCGCCGACGTTCCGGAGGCGCCGCCGGGGGACGTGTTCAGCGGCCGGATCAGCGCGGTCACCTCGGACAGGGACAGCCCCTTGACCGCCATTGGGGCTTCGACACGTAGGTCCAGAAGGCGCGCGTAGAGCTTCTCGGCGGTGGGTCGCTCCGCCGCTGCCTTGCGCATCGCATCGGAGACCAGGGGCCGCAGGCTGTCCTCGAAGCCGTCAAGCGTCGGAGGATCGTTGACCGTCCGGTACAGCACGCTGGGAGCGGGGCCGTTACCGAACGGGTAACGACCGGTCCCGGCGAAGATGAGGACACCGCCCCAGGCGAACACGTCCGCCGCCGAGGTGACCTGCTCGCCCAGGGCCTGTTCCGGCGCCATGAACGCCGGCGTCCCGAGCTGGCGATCCCCGCTGAGTACCGTCGCGGAGTCCAGGGCGCGCGCGATACCGAAATCGATCACCTTCGGCCCGAGCCGGGACAGCAGGATGTTGGACGGCTTCAGATCCCGGTGCACGAGTCCGGCCCGGTGGATCGCCATCAGCGCGGTGGTCATGCTCACCGCCAGCTGATGAAGCTCCGCCGGGGTCAACGGGCCGCGCGTGCCAACCGCCTCGGACAGCGTCGGCCCGTCGACGTACTCGGTCACCAGATAAGGCGGATCGGCGGTGATGTCGACGTCGAGGACCGCCGCGGTGCAGAAACGAGCGACCCGCCGGGCGTTGTCGGCCTCCTGCTTGAGCCGGCTGCGGAACTCGGCCAACCGGGCGAGATCCGCCCGGATCAGTTTGACCGCGACCAGACCACCGGCGGCGTTCTCCCCCAGGTAGACGGTCCCCATCCCACCCGCGCCGAGACGCCGCACCAGCCGGTAGGGACCGACCTCGGTCGGTTCGGAGGCAGCACGATCCGCGGGTCCGTCCGCGGGTCCGTCCGCGGGTCCACTCCGGCCGGGTGGGTGGGACATTAGCTGATCACTCCCGCCCGAGGTTGTCGAGGTTGTCGAGGATCCCGAGGTTGTCGGTCAGCAGGCCACCCGCGCCTGGCAACGCCCGGTAATGCCCGGCGGCGCCTGGCACCTAGCGACGCTGCGACCTGGCACGCCGACGTCCACGGGCCGCCATCTGGTAGTGCACGGCCAGGAATGACAGCGCCAGGAAGAGCGGAAGCAGCACCGACGAAGGCGAAGCGCTGGTGTCCGCGGAGACCAGCACCATGTCTATACCGGCGGAGAGGTTAGCTCCGCAGGCGGCGGTGACCGGACGGTAACCCGGCCGGAAGCTGGCGAACTGGACCACGGTCTCGAACGTGCCGTCCTGGTCGGCGACGGTCCGTCCGACCAGCTCGCCGCCCGCGGTGAGCACGGCCTGCGACCCGGGTCTGCAGCCGGCACCCCGGGCGAACAGCGTATCTCCGGCCGTCACGGCGCTCCGGTCGAACAACAGCTCACCGGGACGTGCCTCGCGTGCCACCGGCTCCCCCACATCCGGCTTCCCCACATCCGGCTCGGACACGCCGGGCTCGGACACGCCGGGCTCGGACACGGGTGTGCATACGCCCAGCACGCGCACCGTCCCCTTCGGGCAGCGGGACGGGGTGGGTGCCGCGCACTGCTCGTCCAGCGGAACCGCGAGGCCGCCGGGGCAGAGCCGGCGCCCGGCGGGGCAGTCGAGCGTCGCCGCGCGCACGGAACCGTCCCAGCAGACGACCGGGACCGGCGGGGATGGCCGCGGCGGCGGGCAGGCTTCGCCCACGGCGACGCCGACCACCGACCCAGGGCAGGCCTTCTGCGGCAGGGGGCACTGGTCGGCCGATCGGCGCACGGAGCCGTCCGGACAGGTAACCGAGGTCTCCTTCTCCCCCTTGGAGCCCGGCTTGGTGGAGTCGGTGACCGGGGACGAGGTGATGGGAGGTGGCGTGGTCTTCGTGCCCTCCGTGGGGCAGGGCGTCCCATCGACCAGGCCGAGCGGCAACGCGGGGGCGGGCGTCGCGCAGTGCCGGGGATCGCCGTCAGCACATCCCCTGTCTGTCCCCATCCCTGTACCCGTCCCCGGCGTTGACGTCGACGCCGGCCCGGAGGTGCACCGGGGTTGCGGGCAGGCACCGTTCGGCGGTGATGACGCCGCCGCGTCGGCCGATCGAGGCGTGCTCGGTGGGCAGGTCGGACCGTGCTGGTCGCAGGGGCCACCCGCATTGCGCGTGGCTGCGGCCGGGCAGGTCGGCGAACTGGACGTGCAGCGCCCACCAGCGTCCGTCGTCGTCCCCGACGGGCAGCTCGTCGCACTCGGATCGGAGTGGGGAGACGGGGTACCGCTGGGGGTCTCCGGGTTCGGCGCCGGATTCGGGATGGGAGGCCGGGACGGGGAGGTGGACGGCAGCGGAGACGTGGACGGGGGGATGGACCGGGTCGGGGACGGCAGCGGGGACGGGGACGCGGATGGCAGCGGGGACGGGGATGCGGACCGGGTCGGGGCTGGGGACGGGGACGGCAGCGGGGACGGGGGGATGGACCGGGACGGGGAGATGGACTCCGACGACGTGCCGGTCGACGTCCCGGGACTGACCATCGCCGTGGCGACGCCGGCCCCGCTGACCAAGAAAAACACAACGACAAACACCGTCGATACCAGACCGCGCGACGGCCGTGGCACGAATCGACCAGATACTCGCTGGCCAGACACCAGAGCGCCCCCCCGGGTGCGGCTGGCAACACGCCCGTTGCCGGCGGCCTGCCCCGGACCGGCGGAGACAACGTGATGCACGTTAGGCGGAAGTCCCGCCCTACGACGATCGATAGGATAACAGTCGCGTTGCCGGTCATCCGGGCCACGGGGGGAAGCGGTGAATGTCAGATTGCCGACGGAGAAGTCGGCGCGGGAAAGTATTTTCGTCGCCGTTTGCCTGACGGCGTRCCTGAGTTGGCTCATGTTACCCATGGYGTCTCCGGTCCATGCGGCGGACGGCGGCGGGGTGGAACTCGGCGTCACCGTCGACGGTCAGCCCCTCGGTGAGGACAACGTGGTCCTCGAAGCCAGTGCGGTCGCCCGCGTGGTGGTCAGCGTGCAGAACCTGACCCGGTCGAATGTCCCCGTCGACTCGGTACGGCTGAGCGGAACCGTGCTCGGCCTCACCTTCTTCGACTACGACACCCGGGTGCGCACAACCATCCCGGCCCGCGGATCGGCGAACTGGACCGTCGACCTGGATGTGCGCGACCTCGACGGTCGGGCCACCGGATTGATGCCGGTGGAGGTGGCGATCCGGGGCGCGGACCTGCACACAGTGGCCAGGGTAGCGGGAACCGCCGACATCCACGGATCGCTGTTGTCCATCTACGGGCTGTTCGGCCTCGGGCTTGTCGTCCTGATGGGGCTGCTCTGGGCCGTCGCGTTGCTCCCGCTCGGTCGCCATGCGGTGCCGGCCACCTGGTGGCAGCGCGGCCTGCGGTTCGTGCCCGCCGGCTGCGGGGTCGGCCTGTTCGTCATCTTCGCGCTTTCAGCCACCCGGCTGCTGTCGCCCGGCATCCCCAGTGATTTCGGCATCACCATCACGGCGACCGCCGTCTGCTTCGGGCTCGGAGCCCTGCTGCCCCAACTGGTCCCGACGACGAGGCGCGGCTGACCCCACCGGCCGT
>NZ_MRUJ01000010.1:0-3123 GCF_002099325.1 Frankia sp. KB5
CTGCGGCGTGCCGAGCGCGTCCAGCATCTCGTAGGCGCTGCGGCCCGGACCGGGGATGGTCGTCGGGTCGACGCCCCAGATTCGACCGATGTGCTCCCGGGCCACCGGATCGATGATCTTGCGATAGCCGGGAAGCTGGTCGGCCTTCTGCCCGTGTTCCCGGCCGCCCTGCCCGTTGCCCTGGCCGGTGAGACAGCCGTAGCCCRACCCGGGGGTGCCGGGCAGCCCCAGTACGAGGGCGAGGTTGATGAGCGCCGTGACGGTGTCGGTGCCCTTGCTGTGTTGTTCGGCACCGCGGGCGCTGAGCACCATCGCCCGTTCGGCCTGGGCGAGCAGGTCCACGGCGGCGTACTGGTCTGCCACCGGCACTCCGGTGATGCGCTCCACCCGTTCGGGCCAGTAGGAGGCGAGTACTGCTCGCAGCTCGGCGAGGCCCGTCGTCCGAGCGGCGAGGAAGTCGCGGTTGGCGTACCCCTCCGTTAGGGCGATGTAGGCCAGCCCGTTGGCCAGGGCCAGGTCAGTTCCCGGGGTGATCTGCAGATGTAGGGCCGCGGCGCGGGCGGTGGCCGTCAGCCGCGGGTCGACGACCACGAGCGCCCCGCCGTTCTCCCGCTGGCGGGTCAGATACTGCATGAACGGGGGCATGGTCTCGGCCGCGTTGCTGCCGACCATGATGACGGCCCCGGCGTGCGCGATGTCCTCCAGTGGGAAGGGCAGGCCCCGGTCCAGCCCGAACGAGCGGATGCCCGCGGCGGCCGCCGACGACATGYAGAACCGGCCGTTGTAGTCGATCGCGGAGCTGCGCAGCGCCACCCGAGCGAACTTGCCTAGGGCGTAGGCCTTCTCGTTGGTCAACCCGCCGCCGCCGAAGACGCCGACCGCGTCCGGGCCGTGTTCGCGCTGGAGGCGGATGATCCCCTCGGTGATGCGGTCGAGTGCCCGTTCCCAGCTCACCGGCTCGAGGGGGGCGTCGCGTCGCGGCCGCATCAGCGGGGTGGTGAGCCGGTCCGCGGCGGTCAGCAGCTCGGCGGAGGTCCACCCCTTCTGGCACATCCGGCCCCGGTTGGTGGGGAACTCGCGGGCGAGCACGGTAACCGGCCCCGGAGACCTTCCACCTGCGGGTTCCGGGCCGTCGTCTTTTCCGGTGCCTTCCTTGGCGGCGCTCTCCGGGGTGGCGCGCAGCATCATTCCGCACTGCAGGGCGCAGTACGGGCAGTGTGTCGCAGCCTCGGCAAGGGGCGCGGCCGGCACCGGCATGGTCGTGGTCACGCACCGAGCGTGCGGCGAGGGGGTGTCTCGGCCGGGTCGGAGCCGTTTCGCGGCGGCAAAGTGGTTCTCATCCTGGCCGGCCCCCCGATGTGCGGCCCCCCGATGTGCGGCTGCGGCCCCGACGATGCCACCCTGCGGCGCTCGGTCGTCTCCCGGCGTTGGGCCRCCTGCTGAGAGGTGATTGCCGGCCACGGCACACGACCCGTCGAGGAGAACTGTCGTGGGAATGGCGTAACAATAGGCAGCGTGTCTGTCGCCRCCGTGTCGCCTCTCGATGTCGAGGAAGTCGACGAGACCCTCGATGACGATCGGCCGTGGGTCACCATTGTCTGGAACGACCCGATCAACCTGATGTCATACGTGACGTATGTCTTCCAGAAGCTCTTCGGCTACAGCAAGCCGAAGGCCACCAAGCTGATGCTCGACGTCCATCACAAGGGGCGGGCTTCGGTGGCCGTCGGCACCAGGGAGGAGATGGAAGCCGACGCCGAGCGCCTGCACGCCTACGGCCTGTGGGCGACGATCGCCCAGGACTGACCCGACCGGTGACCCGAGACCGGTGCCCGACCCGGGGCTCTTTCCGTCGCACCGGTGCCCTGCCGCCCGGAGCAGCCCGTGCGGCATGCCCTGGGTAGGCTGGCTGCGTCCGTGGTCGGACGGTTCAGACGGTCATGTGGGGCGGTCGTCCCGGGCGCACCGTCGCCGGGAGCGTGGGAGTGGGGGAACGGAGGGACGTGGCTGACGGCTTCCGCCGCACGCGTGCCGGGATCGAGCTGCGCCTTCCCCGGCTCGAGGCGGCGTTGCTGATCGAGCTCGTCGGCCAGATCGAGTCCCTGCTCGAACCGCCGCCGGTCGAGGACCCGCTGGAGGCGCTGGTGGGGTTGCGTGACACCGCGCCGCCGCCGCCGGACGATCCGGCGATCGCTCGTCTGCTTCCCGACCCCTACCCGGACGATCCGATGGCCTCCGGGGACTTCCGCCGCCGCCGGACGGACGATCTGCTCGCCCGCAAGCGTGACGCCGCTCGGCGGGTGCTGTCCGCTGTGCCGGCGCCTGGGAGGGCGCTCCTGCTCGATGAGGAGGCCGCTCAGGACTGGCTGACGACGCTGAACGACCTCCGGTTGGTGCTGGGAACCCGCCTCGGTCTCACCGACGACGACTCCACCGCGGAACTCGAACACCTCGACCCGGACGATTCCCGCCGCCCGCTCGTCGCGGTCTACGCGTTCCTGACCGAGCTGCTCGACGATCTGACCCGAGCTCTGGGGTAGTCGCGGGCGAAGGCCGACCCGAACCGCCCCTTCGGCGTCGTACGGTGGGCTCGTGCTGCGAATCGACCGTGCCTGCTATGAGGCGATCGTCGCCCATGCCCGTCGAGATCATCCCGACGAGGCCTGTGGCATCGTCGCCGGCTCCCTGGGGTCGGACCGGCCGAAGCGGTTCATCCCGATGGAGAACGCGGAGCGTTCGCCGACCTTTTACCGCTTCGACCCAATGGAGCAGCTCAAGGTGTGGCGGGAGATGGACGACCGGGACGAGGAGCCCGTCATCATCTACCACTCGCACACCGCAACCGAGGCGTACCCGTCCAGAACCGACGTGTCCCTCGCGGCCGAGCCGGGCGCGCACTACGTACTGGCCTCCACCCGGGAGCCGGACGTGACCGAGTTCCGGTCCTACCGGATCGTCGATGGCGTGGTCACCGAGGAGCCGGTGGAAATCGTCTGAGACGACCTGGTGTTGCAGATGACGCGGCGACGGACGATGACGCGGCGACGGACATGGTCCGGGAAGGGACATGGTCCGGGAAGATGGTGGACACGGTCCGGGAAGATGATGACTGCGGAGCCTTGG
>NZ_MRUJ01000090.1:0-8686 GCF_002099325.1 Frankia sp. KB5
GCGGCCCGTCAAGCACCGCGGTGGCCGCGAACGACGCCGGGCAGATCGTGGGCTACAGCGACACGGCCGACGGGCACACCCACGCCTTCCTCTGGGAACGCGGTCGTCTGATCGACCTCGGTACGCCGCCCGGCGACACCGAATCCTGGGCGATCGGGATCAACAACGCCGGCCAGGTCCTCGTCCTGAGCCGCGGCTCGTCGAACCATGCATTCGTCTGGTGGCACGGCCAGCGCGCGACCATCAGCGTGCCCAGCGGCGACTTTGGGGTGACCGCCATCAACGACCGGGGAACCGTCGCCGGCACGGCGAACGGGCACGCGTTCCGTTGGCGCGACGGCCGTTTCACCGATCTCGGCACGCTGGGCGGGCCGTACAGCGACGCGAACGCCATCACCCCCGCCGACGTCGTCCTCGGTTCCTCGGACCCGGCCGACTCCCCGATTCCGCTCGCGACCTTCTGGCCGGCCCCCGGCCGCTGACGCGGCGGCTGTCCGGTCAGCACAGCACATTGAACACCGTGAGCATGATCTAGTCGGTAAACAGGAGAGCACCACGTCGAACTCGTCGTCAGGGAACGGGAGGTCAGCCGCGTCCGTCTCCGTTCGCTCCAGGCTCAGTCCGCTCACTCCAGGCCCAGTCCAGGCCCGGTCCAGGCCCAGTCCGTGACGCGACCCGCGAGGCGTTTTCGGTCAGGATGGACGATGTCGGACGGAGGAGACCCCGCCGGCACGGCGGACCGCCGGCACCAGCACGGACGACCCGACGGAGGATCATCATGAGCGAGTCCGGAGACATCGCGGTACAGACCCTGCCCGGCCACGTCGCCGTCGTCGAGGTCTGCCGTCCGCCGCACAACTTCTTCGACGTGCGCCTGATCCAGACCCTCGCCGACATCTACGACAAGCTCGGCGCCGACTCCGACGTCCGTGCCGTCGTGCTGTGCTCCCAGGGCAGGAACTTCTGCGCCGGAGCCGACTTCTCCGGCGCGAGTGCGGCCGAGGCGATCTCGGCGGACGAGGGGGCGCCGGCCCTCTACCGCGAGGCGCTACGGCTGTTCGCCTCCCCGATACCGGTCGTGGCCGCGGTGCAGGGCAGCGCGGTCGGCGGCGGGCTGGGGCTCGCGCTGTCCGCGGACTTCCGGGTCGCAAGCCCGGACAGCCGCTTCGCGGCGAACTTCTCCCGGATCGGGCTGCACCAGGGCTTCGGCATCTCGGTGACCCTGCCGGCGGTCGTCGGCCGGCAGAAGGCGCTCGACCTGCTCTACACCGGTCGCCGGGTTGGTGGGCAGGAGGCGTTCGACATCGGCCTCGCCGACCGGCTCGTGCCGAACGCCGAGCTGCGGGAGGCCGCGGTGGCGCTGGCCGGTGAGGTCACCGCCGCCGCGCCGCTGGCCGTGCGCAGCATCCGGGAGACGATGTGGGCGGATCTCGTCCCCGTCATCCGGGCGGCCACCGAGCGGGAAACCGCCGAGCAGGCCAGACTGCGGGCCACCGAGGACTTCGCCGAGGGGGTGCGCGCCTCGACGGAGCGCCGCGCGCCCCGTTTCACCGGCCGCTGAGTGGTCCGGGCGTGCCGGTCCTCGGGGATTTCGGGCGGGCGGGACGAGCCAGCGGTCAGGCCTGGCCGCGGGCCGCCGCCTCAGCCGGTGAGGAACCGCCCGCCCAGATAGGCCTCGGCCAGCTCGCAACTGTCCCGGGCGTACTCGGAGGCGCTCGGCACCGCGTCCGAGTGCGGATGGGTGCCCAGCCAGGCCACCAGGAGCAGCCGGCGCAACAGGACGAAGGTAGGGATCATCGCTACGTCGTCCGCGGTGAGCGGGCGCTGGCGCTGGTAGGCGGCCAGCCAGGCGGCCACCAGGTCGCCGGCCTCGTCGAGGTGCTCGATGAAGGACAGCGACGCGGCGAGATCCCAGAGGTACCAGCCGAAGCCGCAGTCGTCGAAATCGATCACGCAGACGTCCCCGGTGGACGCATCCCGGGGTACCAGGAGGTTCGCCAGCCGCATGTCGGCGTGGACGAGCCCGAACCGGTCCGGCCCGGTGCCGAAGGCGGCCAGGCGTGCCTCGATGTCGGCCGCGGCCCGGCTCAGCAGGCCCAACGCCGCGCGGCCGTCCCCCCGCGGGCCGTCCCCCGGCGGGCCGGGGCCGTCGGCCAGCGCGGTGACCAAGCCCTCCGACCAGCTCCCCCACCGGCCGGCGTCGCCGAGCATGCTCCGCCAGGTCCACTCGAAGCGGGCGAAGGTAGTCGGGCGGGACCACTCCCGCGCGTGCCGGTGCAGCCGCGCGGTGATGTCCCCGAGCTGCCCGAACGCGCCGCGCAGGGACATGGGGTCCGTCGGTTCCGGTGAACGTCCGTCGACCCATTCGAACAACACGGCGTGCCGCTCGGCACCATCCGGCCCAGCGGGATCCAGCCCAGCGGGATCCGGCGAGGCGGCACTCGGCGGGAGGGTTCCGGTCGCGGCCACGGTCGCCACGGGCCCACCCGCCCTCGTCGGCACGACCGGCGGCGTCACGACCACGCCGTCGGCGCGCAGGGCAGCCACCCACGCCAGCTCCCCGTGAATCTCGACGAGAGTGTGGTACCCGGGCCGGTGCAGCCGCAACGCCCAACGCCGGCCGGTCGCCGGGTCGTCCACGCGGTAAGTGACGTTCTCCGAGACATGCAGCAGGCTCGCCCGCGGCGACGGGCCGAGATCATAGGCGGCGAGGACGTCACCGAGGACGCCATCCAGCCCCACCAGCCCGTCGACGGAGGTCGTGCTCACCGTACGACCACCGGTCCGGGCGAGATGGCGTCCCCGTGGGAGGACGTGACCCCGCGTACCGCTCCGGCCTGCTTGAACCCTTGCCTGAACCCTGTTTCACCAGGGGAAATGGTCCGCATCCATCTTGTTTGCCGGAGTCGGCGGGCCGCCGTCAAGGAACCGGGCCCGGCCGCACCCACCGTCGAAACCCACCATCGAAGAACCACCGCCACGGCAAGAGCACGGCTACGGCAAGAGCACGGCTACGGCAAGAGCGACGACGCGCCCCAGCCTGCCGGGGCCGAACTGCGCGCGCAGCTCACAGCGGCCGACGTCGTGCTGTTCCGCACCCCGCAGTACGCAGGCGCGCTACCTGGAAGCTTCAAGAACTGGAAGCTTCAAGAACCTGATCGACTGGACGATCGGCGGCGGGGAGCTCTACGGTAAGTCCGCTGCCTGGGTCAACGTGGCCGCCCCGAGCCGGGGGAGGGGTRCCCGGGCCGAGCTGGGGACGGTGCTGGACCAGGTGGCTGCCAACGTCAGCGCGTCGGCCTGCGCGTCGTTGCCCGTGGCAAGGGAGGCCATCGGTCCGGACGGCACGGTGAGCGACCCACGGGTGCGTGCCGGACTCGCCGAGGTTCCGCGGGCCGTCGTGCACCACCTCGGCCTGGCAGACACGGCAGACACGGCAGATGTCGCGGACACGGCAGATGTCGCGGCGGGGTGAGCCCATCGCGGCCCACCGGCGACCGACCCGGACGGCCGACCACCGATGGACCCGCGTGTGGGACACCGATCTTCCCTCCCTTGCGCCCTGCGCGGCGTCTCACCCGGACAGGTGACCCGCCGCGGCCGGACACGTCAGTTCGGGATGAGCTGGCAGTTGGGTTGCGGGACGGGTGGGTAGGGAGGGCAGGGTGTGCCGGGCGGCTGGCAGCCCGCGCCGGTGGTGAGCAGACCGAGCGTGACGGCGGCTCCGATGGTCACCAGAATGCGACGGACACCGACAGCTCGCCCGGTTCTTCTCTTAACGGGTCGACGCATATTTGAACCTCTCTCGCGTCTCTCACGTGTTCTCCGATCCGCTATTCCCTACCAGAACTTCCCCACTCAATGACAACGGCGCGCCGAGCCCYTCGATTCCGTTTCACGTTTACGTATTCCCGTCCGGATTATCGGGCCGCGCATCGGGCGGGCAGCCGGGCCGGTGAGAACCCGATGCGGTTGACACCGGAACGCCCCTGCCCGTCCAACCATCGATGACAACATTCRCAAGATGGGAGAACCGATACATCTGTGTCGAACCGGCGCAAGTCCGGGCGGCGGTCACGCCTGCCGTTGACCGCTATTGACCGCCGTTGACCGCCGTTGACCGCCGTTGACCGCCGTTGACCGCCGTTGACCGCCATCCGGGAGGACCATTCCAGTTACCGACCATTGCCCGACAGCACGGGCCGGATGACCGACTGCGTCCACATTCACCGGGGGTGCCCGCAAGGGGTATCCGCATACCCCGGATGGGCTCATGCTTCCGGTCCGGTGGAGATGTTCCCGTAGGACCTGACCACTCAGCGTACCGGGCCCCTAGTATCCTCGGGTCGGGATGACAGATTTCTGGAAATACAGCGCGGAGGAAACCATGCTCCCCTCACCGGGCAGGTCGGTGTGYCGCCCGCACCTCGATCTGGTGCCCGTCCTTACCGACGACTCCGGGGCTATGGGGGATGCGGCGCAATCCGTTTCGGCCCGTACCCGGCACCCGTCCCGCCGCGCCGTATCCATCATGGTCACCGCAATACTGCTCATTCTGTTCTCAGCGTTGCCTGCCGGCGCCATGATCCGCCGTTCGACGTATCATCCACTCCCGGTGATCAACGTTTCGTACGAGACCGGCGCGGTGAGCGGCGTCGGGCGGCAGACCGACCTGACAATCACTGACAAAGGACCGGGGATCCTGCACGTCCAGTCAATCTCGGTGGACGGTGAGCGCCTCCTGGATCAGAACTCCCACCTCCGGATCGCGCCGGGGCACAGCTACATGTTCACTTTCGGCTGGGCCGGTGGTCCCGGGGGTGGTCCGGACGGGCCGACGGTCGTCATCGACAGCGATGCGCCTACCAGCCCCACCGTCCTCCACATCGGCTATCAGTGAGGCCGCACCGGCAACGACGGCGAGGCCCGGGGTACCGGCGACCGTCCGCGGTACCGGCGACCGTCCGGAGGGCGCCGATGCCGTTCGCCGGCGCCACCGGTGCGCTCGCAATCCGGACGGATCGGGAACGGGCGACCGTGGTCTCGGATGTCTGCTACCGGCAGACCGGGCGACCGTGCCCGTTCGGCGCGCATAAGAATGGAGGGGATGACACCACGATCGTTCGTTGACCATCTTGCGGATCTGGACTTGCCGGCGCTGGCCGCTCTGCTCCGCTCGCGTCCGGACGTGCTGATCGAGCCGGTACCCCGCGGTTTCGGGCAGCTCGCGCAGCGGCTGGAAAGCCCGGATTCGCTGGCGGCGGCGCTGTGGGAGCTGAACCGCGACACGCTCCGGGTCGGCCAGGCGGCGGCGCTGCTGGGGGAGTCCGCGACGGTGYCCCGGATGGCCGAGCTGTTGGGCGCGTTACCGGACGCGGTGCGCGCCGGGGTGGACGATCTGTGCGCCCGCGGCCTCGCCTGGACCGACACGGTGGTCCGACTCCCGGAGCCGCTGCACAACCACTGGGTCGAGGAGATCAGCTCCGCCCGCCCGGTCGCAAAGATCGCCCGCAACGTCCTGGTCGAGGATCTGCGTAAGGCGGTCACGGCGCTCGGGGCTCCGGCCGAAAACCTGCGCAAGACCGAGCTGGTCGCGCGGCTCACCGAACTCATGTCCGATGCCCGCCGCATCGCGACGATCATCGCTTCCCTGCCCGCCCCGGCGCGGCAGCAACTCGATGACCTGCGCCTGGCCACGGCCGGCGGCTACTTCCCCTACATGTTCCCCTACACGCCCTTCGAGGAGATCCATGACCGCAGGGCAGCCACGCGGTCCATCAGGCAGCTGATCACCGCGGGGCTGGTGCTGGGCGTCGGCAACCGGCCGGAGCTCCCCCGTGAGGTCGCGGTCGCCGCCTGGCTGGCCAGGCAGGACCTGGGGCTCACCGGGCCGCCGGACATTCCCCGGCCGGAGGTGAACGAGGCCGCCGTCCGGTCGAGCTCCCAGGCGGCCGCCCAGGGCGCTATCCGCGCCGTGACCGCCCTGCTCGACGAGGCCGCCGCCGCCCCCGTCGTGGCGCTCAAGCGAGGAGGCGTCGGTGGGCGGGAACGGGCCCGGCTGGCGAAGCGGCTGTCGACACCGTTGGCCGAGCTGCCGCTGTGGATCGACCTGGTCGCGGCCGCCGGCCTGCTGGCCTTCACCGAAGGCGGCTACGCACCGAGCCCGCGGTTCCAGGAGTGGCGGGAGGAGTCGCCAAGCCATCAGTGGGCGACGCTGGCGGCGGCGTGGCACGCTCTGGAGCACGCGCCGACGAGCCGCGAGGGTGCCGACGAGAAGGACGTCCCGCCGCCCCTGCCCATCGGGTCGGGGGCGGGCCAGATTCGCCGGGTGCTGATCCGCGCGGCGGCCGGCGGGCGGTCGGTGCGGCTCACGGCTGAGAACCTCGACTGGTTCTTCCCCCTGCACGGCTACGACGCCGCCACCTGCAAGATCAAGGTGGCGGCGTCGATCCGCGAGGCCGAGCTGCTCGGGGTGTTCGCCCTCGACGTCCTGTCCGAGCCCGGCCAGGCCCTGATCGAGGCCGCGCCGAGCACCACCGACGCGGCGGCTGCCACCGTCGGGCTTATGATCGTCTCGACCGCGGACGAGCTCGCCGCGCAGGTCGCGAGGACGGTGCGGGATCTGGCGGACCGCTGCGCCGAGCTGCTGCCCGCGACGCCGTCCAGCCTGATCCTGCAGTCCGATCTCACCGCGGTCGTGTCCGGCCAGCCCAGCGCGGCGATATCCCAGCTCCTGCGGGCCGCGGCGGTGCCGGAGTCCCGGGGCGCGGCCGGGACCTGGCGGTTCACCTCCGCCAGCGTCCGCGCCGCGATGGACGCCGGATGGTCCGCCACCGAGCTGCTCGAACAGCTACGCGCCATCGCCGACCACGGTCTCCCGCAGCCGCTCGAATACCTCATCGCCGACGTCGCCCGCCGGCACGGACACGTGCGGGTCCGCGGGATGCGCAGCGCCGTCCTCGCCGACGAGCCCACGACCGCCGAGATCCTCCACACCCGGACACTGGCGAAGCTGCACCTCGCCCGGCTCGCCCCCACCGTGCTGGCCAGCCCGGTGGAACTGGACACGGTCCTCGCCGAGCTGCGCCGGACGGGCTTCTACCCCGTCGCCGAGGACGCGACGGGCACCGTCATCGTGACGAGCGGACCGGGGCGGAAGGCGCCGCGGGGGGCCCCGGCACAGCCGTCCCGGGAGTCCCGGGCGTCCCGACCGCACGGAGGGTCCCCCGCCGGTCCGCCGGCGACCCGACGGCGGCTGACGGCCGACGAACTCGCCCAGCGCCTGCGCACCGGCAATGACGACGGTGTCACCCTGCTGACCGACCTGGCCCAGCGGCTCGGCGAGATGAACGGACGGCTAAACGACGCCGAGCTCGCCGTGCTGGCGGACGCGGTGGAACGCCGCAGCGATGTGGTCATCGCCTACCGGGACAAGCAGGGCACCCGGACGGTCCGCCGCATCCAGCCGAACCAGCTCTTCGGCCGGTGGCTGGACTCCTGGTGCCACCTGCGCAACGCCGAGCGCGAGTTCGCCATCGCCAACATCGAGTCCGTCAGTCCCGTCGGCTGACCGGCACCCCCTTCTCCCCGGGCATGACCGGTCAGCCGGGTTCCGCAGGCAGTAGGTCCATGCCGATCAGCTCTCGAATCTGGACCCGTCGGCTCTCACGCCCGGCCAGCCCGGGGCGGGGCCGCCAGGCCCGGGGCGGCTCAGGCGGGTCGACCGAGCTGGCGAGCGAGCCGCGTCTGGTCGAAGTACAGCCGGTTCTCGGTGATCAGGCCGCGCTCGACCCGGTAGACCTCGACGACACGCAGGTTGATCCGACGCCCGGTGGGCGCGAGCTCCGTACCGTCCGGGTCGCGGTAGACGCCGACGTGCGTCGCGGTCAGCGTGTACTCCTCGACCACGATCTCGCCCTGCTCGGCCAGCACGTGGGTATCGACGTCGATCTCACCGAAGGCCGCCAGGAAGGCGGCGCTGTACTCGGCGCCCGCCGCGCGCCCCTTGATCCGCACCCCGCCCGGTGCCTCGACGACCAGATCCTCGTCAAGTAGCGACAGCACCGAGGCCTCGTCACCGAGGTCGAAGGCGTCCAGCGCGCGCTTCACCGTGTCCAGCGCCTCTCCCACGTGACATCCTCCAGGCTTGCCTGCCGCACACACCGCCCAGAGGGCGATCATCCCACCACCGGGCCGGTTCCCGACGGAAAACCGGATGTCCGGGAGGACGTCAGACGCTCGTGGTCGAGCCGGGGCGGATGATCATCAGAACGGTGACGATGACCCAGAGCAGGCTGAACACACCGGCCGCCATCGCGAGACCGCTCGTGCGGGCGCGCGCCGCGGCCGCGTCCATGGCCACCGCGCCACCATCCATGGCCACCGCGCCACCATCCTGCGCACGGTCGGGGACGGCCGGGGATCCGGCGACGATCTCGTCGAGGACGTCACGCTGTCCGGGCAGCACCACGATGAGGAGCACGGCGGCGGCTACGGTCGTCAGCACGATCGCGACGATCAACCAGCTCTGCCCAAGAACCGTTGCATGAAAGCGCTTGATAGCGTCCGCTCATGCCGCCTCGCCTCTCGGCGAGGCACCCCCGGTCTGACCGGCCGTGGCCGTGCCGGGTTCCCGCTTCCCAGCCACCCGCCCGCTTGCGCGGGTCTTACGGTCGGCTCCACGGGC
>NZ_MRUJ01000091.1:0-34094 GCF_002099325.1 Frankia sp. KB5
ACGCGGCTGGACACGGCTGGACACGGTCGGGCATGACCGCGTGCGACCGGGCACGGAAAAGGCTCCCCGTTTCCGGGGAGCCTTATGTGCGTATGGTGTTGGTGAAGTTGCGCCATGCAATGAACAGTCTGAGGTCCGCGCTCTTCCCGCAGGTAGCGGCCATGATGGCGCCGCACCTGGTGACACTGTTGATCACGGGAGTGACCAGTCCGCCGAGCGGACAGGGGGTGCGATCTGTCAAGCTCGTAGCGAACGAAGCACGTCGAGGATCGGCGGTGGCGCGGGGCCGATCCTGCCGATCGGCAGGATCGGCCCCGCGCCGACTCACGCGCAGGCGCGCCCCGGTCGGATGGAAGGAGATGCTCGCCATGGCCTCGCGCTTGACGCGATCTGACGAGAAGGACGAGAAGGACGAGAAGATCGATCGGCGGGTCCGGGTGCTGGGGGAGCCGGTGGACTCCTACCCCCAGCTGCCGCCGGAGGTCGGCCGCGGTTCCATCCGCAGGATCACCGTTGTCGGCGAGCCTGTTCTGCACCGGCCCTGTAAGAAAATCACCGAGTTCGGGACCGCGGAGCTCGCTGCGCTGATCGATGACATGTTCACCACCATGTACGGCGCCGAAGGTGTCGGACTCGCCGCGAACCAGATCGACGTCGACGCCGCGGTCTTCGTCTATGACTGCACCGACGAGGACGGTGTGCGGCACGTGGGCCATCTGGTCAACCCCGTCCTGGAGGAGGCGCCGCCGGCGGAGCGCCGGCTCGTCAAKGGGGATGAGGGGTGCCTGTCTGTTCCGGGGGCCTACATGGAGGTCGCCCGGCTGGAGCATGCTGCTGTCCGCGGTCAGGACCAGCACGGTGCCCCGCTCCGCCTGGAGGGAACCGGCTATTTCGCCCGTTGCCTGCAGCATGAGACCGATCACCTGTACGGCAGCCTCTACCTGGACCGGCTGTCGAGCCGCGGACGCAAGAAGGCCCTCCGCGAGATGGAGGAGCGGACCGAGGAGATCTTCGCCCGCCGGGTCGAGGTGGCCGCGCGGCTCGGCAGGTAGCGAGCCACCGGCGCGCGCTACCTGTCCTGCGAGGAAGGCTACCTGTCCTGCAAGAAAGGCTATCCGTCCTGCGAGAAAGAGAGAGTCGGCGGTGGATGTGGTGTTGCGGCGGGCGGCCGAGGCGGCGACGGGCTTCATGCCCACGGAGGAGGGCCTGGCGCTCTACGCGGCGGCAACACGGGTATCGGCCGGCGGCCTGATCTGCGAGGTCGGCACCTACTGCGGTAAGTCGACCCTGTACCTGGCCGCGGCCGCCCGGACGGTGGGAGCGACGGTGATCACCGTGGATCATCATCGCGGGTCGGAGGAGAACCAACCCGGGTGGGAGTACCACGACGCCGATCTCGTCGACCCGCGTAGCGGCCGGCTGGACACGCTGCCCTTCCTGCGGCGGACGCTGGAGGACGCGGGCGTCGAGGACGTCGTGACGGCGGTCGTCGGCCGCTCCGAACGGGTGGGGCGATGGTGGTCGACCCCGGCCGACCTGCTCTTCCTCGACGGCGGGCACACCGAGGAGCAGGCCCAGGCGGACTACGAGGCCTGGGCCTGCCACGTGCGGCCCGGCGGTCTCCTGGCCATCCACGACGTCTTTCCGGACCCGGCGGACGGGGGCCAGGCGCCCTACCACGTCCTGGTGCGGGCGCTGACGGAGGGCTTCCGCGAGCTGTCGTGCGCGGGTTCGCTGCGCGTCCTACGCCGCGTCGACTGAGCGGCATCCGCATGCCGGCCGCTGCCGAGGAAGCCGGCGTTCGGCGGGCGTCACCACCTCCGTCCCCGTCCGCGGCTCCGTCCGCGACTCCGGAAGCCGCCTGCCGCCCTGCCGAGGCTCGTCGGACTCCTTGTCGAGGACACAGATCCCCTCGGGGAGGCCGTCGCCGCGGAAGAGGGTCTCGGTGACCCCGCCGGCCAACGTGTCGACCGCGAGGATCACCGCCGCCGCGGTCCAGGTCGACTGTTCGGCCGGCCAGAACGTCGCGGTCTCGAACTGCCAGCCCGTCCAGTAGCTCCCGTCGGCGTGCCGCAGGTGCTGCATGTCCGTAACCAGCTTGGTCGCCGCGGCGGTCTCGCCCACGAGATGCAGGGCGATGGCTAGTTCGCAGGTCTCGGCCCCCGTGACCCAGGGCTCGTCGGCCACGCAGCGGATGCCCAGACCGTCGACGACGAAGTCGTTCCACCGGCTGGTGAGCCGGGACCGACCCGCGGACCGGCGCAGCGCTCCGCCGATCACCGGGTAGTACCAGTCCATCGACCACCGGTCGCGGGGGGCGAAGTACTCTGGGTGAGCGACGAGGGTGTGCCGCAGCGCGCCGGTCGCCCGTTCCCAGGCCGGTGGCACCTCCCCGACCAGGGCTGCGAGCGCCATCCCGCAGCGCAGGCTGTGCAACGTGCTGGAGCATCCCGTCAGCAGGGCCTCGGGGTAGTCGACACCGTCCGACGACCGGGCCCACCAGATCTGTCCGGTCGGGCTCTGCATGTCGACGACGAAGCCCAGGGCTGCCTCGACGACCGGCCAGATCCTCGTGAGGAAGGCGCGGTCACCGGTGGCCAACCAGCGGTGCCAGGCTGCGGTGGCGACATAGGCGCACTGGTTGCTGTCGGCGAAGTCCTCCTTGACCGCGCCGCCGACGTAGCTCGTCGCCCAGGATCCATCCGGCCGCTGGTTGCGACACAGCCAGGCCCACGCGGCGTCGGCGGCGTCGACCAGGCCGCCGAGGTCGAGGGCCATGGCGCATTCGAGGTGATCCCACGGGTCGGTGTGGCCACCGGGATACCAGGGGATGGCGCCGTCCGGCTCCTGGACGACGGCGATCGCGGTCGCGGTCGCGGTGAGCGCCTCGGGGGTCAGGACCGGAGCAGACTCAACCGGCCGCACGCGTTACCTCCGGTTTCCTCAAATACAGCACGATGCTCTTGCCGATGATCGGATTGAGGGCCCGCTCGGCGAGCCGGGTGATGCGGGGACGGCGCATCATGTCCCACACCAGCAGCCGGTGGTAAAGCCGCGTCGCCGGATGGTCGTCGTCGTGGACACCGACGAGACACCRCAGCCACCAGTACGGGGCGTGCAGGGCGTGTGCGAAATGGGTGCCGGCCGGTTCCAGTCCCACCGCGATCAACCGGTCACGAAGCTCGTCCCGGCGGTAGATGCGGACATGGCCCCCCTCGACGCTGTGATAAGCCGTCGACAGGCTCCAGCACACCTGCTCGGGGAACCGGTTCGGGACGGTGACCGCCACCCACCCCCCGGGCCGTAGCACCCGGGCGATCTCCGTCATCGCCGCCGTGTCGGCGGGCAGGTGTTCGAGCACCTCGGCGGCGATGATCCGGTCGAAGGTGCCGTCGGCGAACGGCAGCGCCAGCGCGTCACCGCGCACTCCGGCGGCCTTCGCCTTGGGCGGAGCCTGTCCCTCCAGGGCCATCGCGGCGAGCATCGCGTTGACGCCGGCGACCTCGCCGGCGGAGTGGTCCAGCGCGATGACCTCGGCGCCCCGTCGGAACGCCTCGAACGTGTGCCGTCCGGCGCCGCAGCCCAGGTCGAGCAGCCGGCAGCCCGCGGAGACGGGAAACTGGTCGAAGTCGACGGTCAGCATGCGTCGGCCGTCAGCCGGTCAGCGTCGACGACGCCGGTGCGGACGCCGCGGCGCCGGGTGTGACGGCGCCGGGTGTGGACAGCGGTGCCGGCGTCCACTGGGCCGCCGGTCCCGGGGCCGGGGCCGGGGCCGGGGAGGTGGGCGTCCCGCCGACCGCCGCGATCCGCTCGGCGTACCAGTCCGCGGTGGCCGCGGCGGCCGCCCGCCAGGAGAACCGCGCCTCCACCCGGCGGCGCCCGGCGGCACCCATTCGGGCCCGTCGTTCGGGATCATCGAGCAGGGAACCGATGGCGTCCGCCAGGGCTCCCGCATCCCCCGGTGGGACCAGCAACGCGGCCTCCCCGTCCGGACCGGCGACCTCGGGCAACGCCCCGGCGGTGGTGGCGACCAGCGGGATCCCGCAGGCCATCTCCTCGACGGCGGGCAGGCTGAACCCCTCGTAAAGCGAGGGAACGACCGCGACCTCGGCGGAGCGCAACAGGTCCACCAGCTCCGGTTCCGGCATGTTGGAACGGAACGTCACGGCGTCGGCCAGGCCCAGCTCGGCAACCTGGCGCTGGGCCGTTCCCCCTTCGCGGACCTTGCCGACGCAGACCAGGTGCGCCGAGCGATCCACCCGCAGCTTCGCGAGCGCCTCGAGCAGGACAAGCAGGCCCTTGAGCGGAACATCGGCGCTGGTCACGACGACGACACGGCCCGGAACCGCCGGATTGCCCGCGGGCGCCGGCGTGAAGACGTCGGCGTCGACTCCCAAGGGAACCGTGCGCATGACCGTCGGGGGGAGGTTCATGTCCGCGATGATCTCTCGCCGGGAGCTCTCCGACGGGATGACGATGCCATCCAGCCCCCGCGCGACCCGGGCCTGCATCGGGAGGAACGAGTACCACCGGCGCAGGCCCAGCCGGGAGGTGAAGGTGGTCGCCGCGGCGAGGTGCAGGCGGCGATCGACCGTGATCGGATGATGCACGGTGCCCACGACCGGGATCCGGTACGGGCGCAGGGCTGCCCGCAGCGCCAGCAGGCCGTATCCCAGCCCCTGGTTGTCATGGACGATGTCRAACGGCGGCCGACCCCCGGATGCCCTGGGGCGCAGGGCTTGGCAGGCACGCAGGCTGAAGGCGAGCGGCTCGGAGAACTGGCCGGTCCGCATCATGGCGAACTCGACGACGTCCGGCAGGCCGTGGAACTCGGCCAGTCCGGGCCACCGGAACGGGTCGGAGTCCCGGTAGAGATCAAGGCTGGGCAGTTCGGTGAGGCCRACACCCTCCTCAAGCACCGGGTACGGCGGCCCGCTCACCACCTGGACGCGGTGCCCCAGGGCGACCAGTTCGCGGGACAGATGTCGGACGTACACACCCTGGCCACCGCAGGTGGGCAGACTCCGGTACGACAACAACGCAATCCGCAACTGTGCGCCCTCCGTCCGTCTCGGGCCATGTCCTGGTTCCTCGACGTCGAGGGTGGCGCCGCTTCCTGGCACATTAGGATATTGAGTGCCGATCTTCACTGAAATGGGCCGACACTGTGTCCTGGCCGTGTGCCCTGCGTCACATTAGGACTCTTCGTCGTGAGTCCAAGATCTGCGGCAACGAGGGAGACTTGCCCATCCAGAGGGTTTTGTGTCCGCTTTATCCCGCAGGCGCGGGGATCTTCCCGGATCACCGGTGGACGGTTTATGCAGCCGGGAGTCGTCCCTGTGGYGTTGCCCGCGACCTCGCGCAGCACGTCGGCCCGGGCCCGCTCTCAGACCTCGCCGCCACCGACGGCCCGACCATCCCACCGGGCACGGCGAGCGCCGAAGGCGCAACACGGGGGGTCAGGGGGCTTGGCCCCTCGGCCAGCATAACGGGCACGGCGAAGCCGCCCAGAGGGCGGCGATCATGATTGGCTAGCGCGTGGACCTAGGTGGACTTGAACCACCGACCTCTTCCTTATCAGGGAAGCGCTCTAACCGACTGAGCTATAGGTCCATGCTGCGAGTCCAAGAATACAGGACGGCGGCGCAGGAGCGGGACCGCCGCCGTCCCTCCAAGCTACTGATCACTCAGAGTCAGCTCGACGCCGCCGATCATCTCGGCGCAGAGGTTGTAGAGCAGGGCACCGAGCGTGGACAGCGCGGTCATGAGGATGACGTTGATCGCCCCGATGAGCAAGCTGATCTGCATTGCCCGGCCGAACGACAGCCATCCTCGGATGTCGGTGCTGCTGCTGTCGGTCAGGGTATCGGCCGCGTCGGAGACGCTGTYGAACACGCCGATCGAGTTCAGGACGAACCACAGCACGGCGATCGCGACGAGCAGAACCACAAAGACGCAGAGGGAGAACGCGAAGCTGACCCGGGTCACCGTGAGGGGATTGACCTTGGACAGCTTGAGCTTGGCCCGCCGGCCCTGACCGGGCGGGCGGGCGGAACCGGACGAGCCGGGACCGGACCGGCCAGGGGAGTGACCGGCACCCGCCCGCTCAGCGGAGACCGGCTCGAACTGGTCGTCGAGCGCACCGGGGGAGGTCGTGGTCACGCTGTTCAGAGCACCCGTCGTCGTGGTGGTACCCGCGGACTCCGGCGCCGCGAGCGGCCGGTCGTAGGCCGCCGTGGGGCCGGCACCGCCGGACCTCCCCCCCGCCGGACCCGGCGGGGCGGGGCGTACCGGATCGGGGGCGGGCATGYGCTCGGGCGCGGCACGGTTCCTGTCGGGCTTCGTGGTACGGCTCCTCGTCATGCTGGGCGGGCGGACCAGGGAGATCGTGTCGGTCTCCCGTGGCCGCTCGGCCGGGGGCTCCACGCGAACTGCCGGCCCCCCTGGCGTGGCTCGACCGGGTCCGGGTGGCGCCAGGCCGAGGGACTTCGCCGGCGACGATACGGCGGCCGGGCCGAGTTTCCGGGTAGCCGAGCCCGCCTCGTCGGAGTGGGTTCCAGCGGCCCCGGTACGAGCCGACCCGGATGGGGACACCGACGACGTTCCGCTGGCACGTCCCGTGGAGGTGCCAGCCGAGGACCCTGCGCCCGACACACCCGACGCGCCCGCGGAAGAGGTGGACAAGGACCGCGAGGACAAGGGGGACTTCGCCCCGTCGGGGACCGATCCGGAGCGGGACGCCGCCGAACCCGCCGCACCCGAACCCGAACCCGCCGAACCCGACGCCGACGAGCCGGGTTCAGCCGAATGGGCTTTTGACGACCCGGCCTTCGACGACCCAGTCGAACCCGTCGGCCCCCCGGCGGAGGACTGCGGCGGGTCCGCCGCGCCTCCGGCCGGGCCGCGGCCGCCCTCCCGCTCATCCACGGGCCGACCGGACCGCCCGGGCCGCTGGAAGAACGGATTACCGGACTCGGGCCCATCGCCGGCCGCGGGCACCTTCACCGTCTCGCTGCCGGCGTCCTCCCCACGGCCRTCCCGCAGCGACAACGRGCGGCCCGCGGCRTCCGCCGCGCGTCCCGACGCCGGGCCGGCGCCGGCCCGGCGGCCGGCTTCCGAATCACGCCCGGCGGAATCGGAAACACCAGCGGAACCCGCGGAATCCGGGCCCRCGGAATCCGGGCCGGAGGAGCTCGCGCCTCTGGCCGCGCCGCCAGCACCGGAGGAACCAACGGAAGCGGGTCTCACCGTGGACCGTGGGCCGGCCCCGTCCCCCCCGCTCGGCCGGCGGGACTGCTCGGTGGCACGCGATCCCTCCGCCCCGGCGGCCGAGGAGGGGCCGCGGTAGACCGCCGACCGGGCTGGCCGGTCTTCCTGACTGTCACTCACGGACTCTCCCGGTTCAGTCCTGACGGTGTGCACGGGTCCCGCGCACACCCGTCCCCTCGGGCGGCGTCGTTCTCGGCGTGGGTGGCCACGACCACGAGATCGTCAACCTCTCGGGGCTCGMTCTCAGCTTTCCTGGGGCCCGGCGTCGATACGAGCGTCGGTGTCCTCCGCATCAGCATTACGTGCGACTCCGACAACCTGCACCCCGGACTCCAGATCGATGAGCCGGACTCCCATGGTCTGCCGCTGCGCCCGCCGTACATCCTTGGCAACGGTCCGCAATACGCCCCCGTTGGAGGCGATGGCGTAGAGCTGGTCGTCGGGATCGACGACGAGTGCCCCCACCAGACCACCGCGAGTCGAGACGATCTTAGCGGTCAGCACGCCCTTGCCACCACGGCCCTGCACCGGGTACTCGGCCAGCGGCGTCCGCTTCGCGTATCCACCGGAGGTGGCGACGAGCAGATCCGCCGTCGTACCCGGCACGACGACGTCCATGGACAGCAGTTCGTCCTCGGCATCGAACCGCATACCGATCACACCCGAGGTCGCCCGGCCCATCGGCCGCAGCTGCTCGTCGTCGGCGTGGAACCGGATCGACTGGGCGTTACGGCTGACCAGGAGCAGATCGTCGCCGGGCGCCACGAGCCGGGCGGCGATCAGCTCGTCGTCGTCGCGCAGATTGATCGCCACCAGGCCACCGGCCCGGTTCGAGTCGAAGTCATGCAGCGCGGTCTTCTTGCACAGCCCGCGCTTGGTCGCCAGGACCAGGTAGGGGGCGGCCTCGTAGTCCTTGACCGCGATGACCTCGGCGATCCGCTCGTCCTGCCCGAAGGCCAGGATGTTCGCGACGTGCTGACCCTTGGCCGACCTGGCCTGCTCGGGCAGCTCGTGCGCCTTCGCCCGGTACACCCGGCCCTTGTTCGTGAAAAACAGCAGCCAGTGGTGGGTGGTCGTGACGAAGAAGTGCTCGACGATGTCGTCCTCGCGCAGCGCCGCGCCCTGCACGCCCTTGCCGCCGCGGCGCTGCGAGCGGTAGAGGTCGGTCTTGGTGCGCTTGGCGTAGCCACCGCGGGTGACGGTGACGACCACATCCTCCTGGGCGATCAGGTCCTCGATGGACATGTCGCCCTCGAACGGGACGAGACGGGTCCGCCGCTCGTCGCCGAACTTCTCGACGACCTCGGCGAGCTCCTCGCCGATGATCTGCCGCTGCCGGGTCGGCGAGGCCAGGATCGCCTCCAGATCGGAGATCTTCGCGCGAAGTTCGGCCGCCTCGTCGATGATCCGCTGACGTTCCAGGGCGGCGAGCCGGCGCAGCTGCATGTCGAGGATGGCGGTGGCCTGGATCTCCGACAGCGAGAAGCGTTCCATCAGCTGGCCGCGGGCCACGTCCGCCGACTCGGCGTTGCGGATGAGGTTGATGACCTCGTCGAGGTGATCCAGCGCGATCAGCAGACCGTCCAAGACGTGCAGCCGCTCGCGGGCCTTRCGCAGCTGATAGCGGGTCCGGCGGACGATGACGTCGATCTGGTGCTCGACGTAGTAGCGGACCATCTGGTCCAGGCGCAGGGTACGCGGCACGCCGTCGACGATCGCCAGCATGTTGACGCCGAAGGTGTCCTGGAGCTGGGTGTGCTTGTAGAGGTTGTTGAGCACGACCTTGGCGACGGCGTCGCGCTTGAGGTCGATGACCAGCCGCTGGCCGATGCGCGCCGAGGTCTCGTCCCGGACGTCGGCGATACCGGTGACCCTGTTGTCCCGGACCAGTTCGGCGATCTTCTCGGCGAGGTTGTCCGGGTTCACMTGGTAGGGCAGCTCGGTGACGACGAGCTGGGTGCGGCCCTTGTTCTCCTCGACGTTCACCACCGCCCGCATCCGGATGCTGCCGCGGCCGGTACGGTAGGCCTCCTCGATGCCGTTACGGCCGACGATGAGCCCCGAGGTCGGGAAGTCCGGACCCTTGATCAGGCCGATCAGCGCCTCAAGCAGCTCGGAGTCGCTCGCGTCCGGGTGGTCGAGCGCCCACCGCACGCCCTTCGCGACCTCGCGCAGGTTGTGCGGCGGGATGTTCGTCGCCATGCCAACCGCGATGCCGCCGGCGCCGTTGACGAGCAGGTTCGGGAACCGGCTGGGCAGAACAAGCGGCTCCTGCGAACGCCCGTCGTAGTTCGGGGCGAAGTCGACCGTCTCCTGGTCGATGTCACGCAACATCTCCATCGCCAAGGGCGCCATCCGCGCCTCGGTGTACCGCATGGCGGCGGGCGGATCGTTGCCGGGCGAGCCGAAGTTGCCGTTTCCGTCGACCAGCGGGTAGCGCAACGACCAGCCCTGCGCGAGCCGGACGAGGGTGTCGTAGATCGCCGTGTCGCCATGGGGGTGGTAGTTACCCATGACGTCCCCGACCACGCGGGAGCACTTGAAGTATCCGCGGTCGGGGCGGTAGCCGCCGTCGTACATGGCGTAGAGGACCCGGCGGTGGACGGGCTTGAGCCCGTCGCGTACCTCCGGCAGYGCACGGCCGACGATGACCGACATGGCGTAGTCGAGATACGACCGCTGCATCTCGACTTCGATGCCGATGGGCTCGATGCGGTCGCCGGGGGGAGGAGGTAGGACGTCGACCACGGGGTCCTTCCAGGGCAGTGGGAGCAGTCGTCAGGGCGGGACGGGCGCCCCGGGCAACGGGGCCGGGTGGACCCGACGGCGGGCGGGATCCGGAGCCCTCCGTTCGCCGGGCCGGACCGTCGGGATCGCCGCGCCCGGACCGACCTGAGGGGTCACCCGACGACCGGTCCGAGGCACGCGACACGGCCGGGTCAGATGTCCAGGAAACGCACGTCCTTGGCATTACGTTGGATGAAGCTGCGACGCGCGTCGACATCCTCACCCATGAGCACGGAGAACAACTCGTCGGCGACCGCCGCGTCGTCGAGCGTGACCTGCAGCAGGATGCGCCGGTCCGGGTCCATGGTGGTGTCCCACAGCTCGGTGGCGTTCATCTCGCCGAGACCCTTGAAGCGCTGGATGGCATCCTTGGGCAGCTTGCGCCCGGACTCCACCCCGCGGGYGACCAGCCCGTCGCGCTCCCGATCGGAGTAGGCGTACTCCCAGTCCTCCCTACCCCATTTGATCTTGTAGAGCGGCGGCTGCGCCAGAAACACGTGACCGGCCTCRACCAGCGGGCGCATGAACCGGAACAGCAGCGTCAGCAGCAGGGTCYGGATGTGCTGGCCGTCGACGTCGGCGTCCGCCATCAGAACGATCTTGTGGTAGCGCAGTTTCGCGATGTCGAAATCGTCGTGGATGCCGGTACCCAGCGCCTGGATGAGGRCCTGGACCTCGGTGTTCTTCAGAACGCGGTCGATGCGGGCCTTCTCGACGTTGAGGATCTTTCCTCGCAGCGGGAGGATCGCCTGGAACTTCGAGTCTCGACCACCCTTGGCCGACCCACCCGCCGAGTCACCCTCGACGATGTACAGCTCGCACCGCTCGGGATCGGTGTACTGGCAGTCGGCGAGCTTGCCCGGCAGGCCGGTGCCGCCGAGCAGACCCTTGCGCCGGGTCAGATCGCGGGCCTGACGGGCGGCAATGCGGGCCCGCTGGGCGTCGAGCGCCTTGCTGACGATGGCCCGAGCCTCGGTGCGGTTGACCTCGAACCAGTCCTTGAGCGCTGAGTAGCACATCTCCTGGACGAACTTCTTGGCCTCGGTGTTGCCGAGCTTGGTCTTGGTCTGGCCCTCGAACTGCGGCTGCGCGAGCTTCACCGAGATGATCGCGGTAAGGCCCTCCCGGATGTCGTCGCCGGAGAGCCGCTCGTCGCTGTTCTTGGCCCCCGCCTTCACCGGCTTGAGCAGGTTCTGGTCCTTGGCGTAGGCGTTGACGGCGCTGGTCAGCGCGGCCCGGAAGCCCTCCTCGTGGGTGCCGCCCTCGTGGGTGTTGATGGTGTTCGCGAAGGTGTAGACCGACTCGGTGTAGCCGCCGTTCCACTGCATCGCGAGCTCGGCCTCGATGCCCACGCCCTTCGACTCCAGCGAGATCACGCTGCGGTGGATGGTGTCCTTCGTGGCGTTGAGGTGACCGACGAAGTCGACCAGGCCGTTGGCGTACTTGTAGGTGACCGCCACGCGTTCCTCGTCACGCTCGTCGACGAGCGTGATCGACAGCCCCTTGTTCAGGAAGGCCATCTCCTGCAGGCGGYGGGAGAGCGTCTCGTACTTGTACTCGGTGGTCTCGAAGATCGTCGGATCCGCCCAGAAGGTGACCGACGTCCCGGTCCTGCGGGTGGTACCGGTCTTGGCCAGCGGCTTGTCCGGGCGGGTCGCCACGTACGGCTGGAACCAGACGTGCCCATCCAGGTGGATCTCCACGTCGAGCCGGGTGGACAGCGCGTTGACCACGCTGACGCCGACTCCGTGCAGCCCGCCGGACACCGCGTACGATTTGCCGTCGAACTTCCCGCCGGCGTGCAGGGTGGTCAGCACGACCTCGACGGCGGGCCGCTTCTCGGTGGGATGCATGCCGACGGGAATGCCACGGYCGTTGTCGGTGACCCGCACCCCGCCGTCGGCAAGCAGCGTCACGGTGATGGTGTCGCAGTAACCGGCGAGCGCCTCGTCCACCGCGTTGTCCACGACCTCGTAGACGAGATGATGCAGTCCACGCTCTCCAGTGGAGCCGATGTACATGCCCGGACGCTTGCGGACCGCGTCAAGACCTTCGAGAACCTTGATCGAACTTGCATCGTAGGCCACGCGGCGGGTCCCCTCGTTCTGGGCGGAAGTATCCACCAGTCTACCCGGCAACCCGCCATAGCGGACGCAGGKAGCCCCCTGGCGTCTGCGCAGCGCCACGCACATGGGGATGGCCAACCCCCCCTACCGGACCGACTCCCCCGACCGCCTTGGCGCGCCTCCACGACTGTCACCGACACCGCGATCCCGCGGAGCCATCATGATCGCCCCAGCCGCACCGACGGATACCACAGGCACAATCCAGGCGCCAAGGGGCACCGAGAGCACCGGGAGCACCGGGGTGTCAGGCGGGCAGCAGCCGAACGGCCGGCCTCAGCCATAGGTGTCGCGGGGCCCTCGACCGCCGGTTCGGATGGACCCGTGCCGCCAGGACGGCGCCGTCGGGCCACGCACGACGATCCGGCGGACCACGTGTGGACCGAGCTCCCGGTGCAGGATGCCGAGGAGCTGCCGGGACAGCATGCGCAGCTGGGTCGCCCAGGCCGTCGACTCCGCGACAAGTTCCAGGTCTCCGTCGCGCAGGGACACCGGGGTGCAGTGGTCGGCGATGTCCGGCCCGACGATGGCATCCCATCGGGCCAGGACGTTCGCGTCGCTCGCCTGAGCCTTCCAGCCACGGGCCGCCAGCAGCCGGTTGATCGCCGTCCCGAAACCGACCGGTTCGCGCCATTCCCGGCCGGGCGGGGCGATGCCCGGCATCCGCGGTCGGCGGGGCACCTGGTCGTCCGACGGGTCGGCCCGCCGGGCACCGAGGCGGGTCCGAGAGCCCGGGCCCCACGGGCCRCCCGTCCCGGTGGCGCCGGTGGAGGCGTCCTCATCGGCCCACGTGCCGCCGTCGGCACCCGGCATCCCGCCACCGCGACCAGTGCCGGGCCCGGCCGGACCGGGCCCGGTCGGGTGGCGGGCGGTGTGGCCGGCGCCCCACCGTCCCCGCCCACGCTCCCGCGCGTCCCGTTTGACCTGGGCGAGAATCTCCCGAGCCAGGTCCGCTCCGTGGGCTGCGGTGCCGTCCGGCCCCTCGGTCTTCCCGCGGCGCCCGGCCCCTCCCCGGGACCGCCCGGATGCGGTGGATCCGGGCACGGTGGATCCGGGCACGGTGGATCCGGGCACGGTGGATCCGGGCACGGTGGATCCGGGCACGGTGGATCCGGGCACGGTGGGATGGTCCCGGGGGTCCGGGCGCTCAGTGGGCATGCTGGACCTCTCCTCCGGCGACGGCGTACCGCACCCCGGTCAGCTCTGTGGGAACGTCGGTTTCGACCGCGRCTGTGACCAGCACCTGCTCCGCGGAGGCGACGAGTTCCGCGAGCCGACCGCGGCGGCGCGTGTCCAATTCGGYGAAGACGTCGTCCAGGAGCAGGACCGGCTCGCGGTCATCGGCACGCAGCAGGTCGAACGAGGCCAGCTTGAGCGCGAGGGCGAGGGACCAGGACTCGCCGTGACTCGCGTAGCCACGGGCCGGGAGCCCGTTGATCGACAAGAGCAGATCGTCGCGGTGCGGACCGACCAGCGTCATCCCCCGTTCGACCTCCCGTGGCCGGGCGGCCTCCAGATCGGCGCGGATCGCCTCCGCCAGCATGGTCCGATCCGGTGCCGCCGGATCCGGCCGACCCGCGCCCGGCTGCTCTGGCTGGCCCGGTGGACCGGGTGGACCGGGTGGACCGGACGCATGCAAGATGTCCGGGAGGGTGACGCTGGAACGGTAGTCCAGCGCGGTAGCGGACTCGGCGCCGGCGACGGCCTCGTACGCCGCGGCCACGGCCGGCCGCAACGCGTCGACGAGTGCCAACCGCGCGGCCAGCACCTCGGCGCCATGCGCGGCCAGGTACCCGTCCCAGACATCGAGGGTGCGCAGATCTCCCTGCCCCCCAGCTCGCCGGGCCGTCCCGGCGGTGCGTAGCAGGGTCGATCGTTGTTTGAGGACCCGGTCGTAGTCGGCGAGGACCGCGGCCATCCTTGGGGTCCGGGCGATCAGCAGCTCGTCGAGGAACTGACGACGCTGCGCCGGATCCCCCTTCACCAGGGCCAGGTCCTCCGGGGCGAACAGCACGGTGCACAGCAGACCGACGATGTCACGCGGCCGGGCGACGGGAGCCCGGTTCAACCGGGCCCGGTTCGCCTTTCCCGGAACGATCTCGATCTCCACCAGCGCGGCCCGGTCACCCCGGACGATCCTGGCGCGGATGACCGCCCGAGACGCGCCGTCACGGACCAGCGGGGCGTCCCCGGCGACCCGGTGGCTGGCCAACGTGGCGACATAGCTGATCGCCTCGATCACGTTGGTCTTCCCCTGGCCGTTACCACCCACGAAGGTGGCCACTCCCGGACCCAGAGTCAGGTCAAGGGCCGGGTAGGAACGGAAGTCGACGAGGGACAGGTGCGTGAGGTGCACGTCACCCGTGCAGGCGGATCGGCATCAGCAGGTACCGGTAGTCGGGGACCTCGCCGTCGTCGTCGGCCTTCCCGGTCAGGATCGCCGGCTTGTTCGCCGCCACCGCCGGGTCCTCCGCGCTGGCGAAACCGATCCGTACGACGTCCGACTCCAGCGCCCCGAGTGYGTCGAGCAGGTACGACGGGTTGAACGCCACGGACAGCTCCGGTCCGTCGTAGGTCACCGGGAGGGTCTCCGTCGCCTGCGCCTCACCGCCCGTCCCGGCCTCCAGCACGAGGTGGTCCGGGGAGAACGTCAGCTGCACCGGTGCGGTCTTCGCGGCGACCAGCGCCACCCGTTTGACGGCCTCCTGCAACGAGGCGATCTCCAGCTGCGCGATCAACGGCGAACTGTCAGGCAACAGCTTGCGGTAGGGCGGGAAGCTTCCGTCGAGCAACCGGGTCGTCGTCTGCCGGGTCGAGCCGGCGAAACCGGCCAGCGTCTCGCCGGAGGGGCCGGTCCCGAGCGCGATGGATACCTCCACCCCCGAACCCGACAACGACTTCGCGGTGTCGAGCAGGGTGCGGGCCGGCACGAGAGCGACAGTGACCGGTGTGGGCGGGGGGCTGTCCACACCGGTCACGCCGTCCTCATCGGGCCCGGCGGCTGTCTCCGACGGCCGCCACTTCAACGTCCGCACGGCGAGCCGGTAACGGTCGGTCGCGGCGAGGGTGAGAGTGTCCCCCTCGATCTCGATACGGACCCCGGTGAGGACCGGCAGCGTGTCGTCACGACCGGCCGCGATCGCCACCTGTGAGACCGCCGCGGCGAACGCGGATCCCTCGATGTGCCCCGTGATCGGGGGCATGGCCGGAAGGGCGGGATAGTCGTCCACCGGCAGCATCGGCAACGCGAACCGAGCATTGCCACAAGTGATCACCAGGCGGGTGCCGTCGATGCCCAGATCGACCGGTGCCGCGGGCAGCGCCCGGGTGATCTCCGCGAGCAGTTTGCCGTTGACGAGCCCGCGCCCCTCCTCCGACACGGTCGCGTGCACCGTGCACTGGGCGGCCACCTCGTAGTCGTACGCGGCGATCTTGAGTATCGGTCCGGTCGCGTCGAGGAGCAGGCCCGAGAGCACCTGCAACTGGGTGGTCGGCCGGCTCGGCAACGTGCGTGCGGTCCAGGCGACCGCTTCGGTGAATTCGTCCCGTTCCACCCGGAACTTCATGGTTAGGCCTCCTGTCGTTCCCTCCGGTTGTTCGGAGTCACCCCGCAGGGAACACCGACCAGCATCTCAGAGTGCCAGCAGGCGCCGACGAGCGGTCGGCCGTGCCCCGGGCGCTTGCCCGGGGCCGAGTCGCGGCACGTAGGGCTCTCGGAGCCGCGCTCGAGCCGTTGTCCACACCCCCTAGTACTAAGAGCTTTTGATCATTCTTAGAAAGATCTAGTTGGTCGTAGTAGTAGGGGGTGTGGATACTGGGGATAACCTCTGTTTCTGCAGGTCAGAGGGGTTGTTGGCCGGTGCAAATCTTGTGGGTGGATCTGTGCATGCGCGCAGTGGTTATCCCCAGGCCCGATCTGCGTCCACAAGGACCACGTTGTCCCTCCACAGGCCATCCCCGAGTTGTCCACAGGCTGTCCACTGYCACTCCACCGTTCCGACCGCAGGCTGTCCACAACGTTTTCCACAAGCTGTGGGCGGAACCACCCCGTGGGCTCGGTGAGGTCGTCCCCGGTTGTCCCCAGCCGTCCGTGGTTGTCCGGGGTCGTTTGGGGAAGTCCTGCCCCGCGGCGTCCGGTTCCTGCGCCACGTGTGACACCCGGCGAGGCGTCACACCCCACCTTCGGGCGGCAGCCACCGGTCCGCGGGACGTTCCGGCCGGGGGGAGGTAGGAGGAACCGTGCTGCCCGGCGGTGGTGCTGCCCGGCGGTGGTGGGCGGCGGTGGGCAGTGGGCAGTGGCGCTAGGCCTGCCGGGCCTGCAGACGGATGCGGTTTGTCAGTTCGGTGACCTGGTTGTAGATCGCGCGCCGTTCCGCCATCAGACCGCGGATCTTGCGATCGGCATGCATGACCGTCGTATGATCCCGACCCCCGAAGTGCTGGCCGATCTTCGGTAGCGACAGGTCGGTCAGCTCCCGGCACAGGTACATCGCGATCTGACGGGCGGTGACCAGCACGCGGCTACGTGAGGTGCCGCACAGGTCCTCCATCGAGACGCCGAAGTACGCCGCCGTCGCGTTCATGATGGCGGCGGCCGTGATGTCGGGATTGCCGGCATCGGGGATGAGATCRCGCAGCACGATCTCGGCGAGCGTGCGGTCGACGTGGGACTTGTTCAGGCTCGCGAAGGYCGCGACCCGGATCAGCGCCCCCTCCAGCTCACGGATGTTGCGCTCGATGTGCGTGGCGATGTACTCGAGGACATCCGGGGGTACCGGCAGGCGCTCCGTAGCCGCCTTCTTCGACAGGATGGCGATGCGCGTCTCGAGGTCGGGCGGGGTGATGTCGGTCATCAGCCCCCACTCGAAGCGGCTGCGCAGCCGGTCCTCCAGGGCCGAGAGTTGCTTGGGCGAGCGGTCGGAGCTGATCACGATCTGCTTCTCGCCGTCGTGCAGGACGTTGAAGGTGTGGAAGAACTCCTCCTGCGTCCGTTCCTTGTTCTCCAGGAACTGGATGTCGTCAACGAGCAGGACATCGATGTCACGGTAGCGCCGCTGGAACGCCTGCTGGCGGTCGTCCCGGATCGAGTTGATGAAGTCGTTGGTGAACTCCTCGGAGCTCACGTACTTCACCCGCATGTTCGGGTAGAGCTTGAGTGCGTAGTGACCGATCGCGTGCAGAAGGTGAGTCTTGCCGAGCCCGGAGTCCCCGTAGATGAAAAGCGGGTTGTAGGCCTTCGCGGGTGCCTCGGCGACGGCCACCGCTGCCGCGTGGGGGAACCGGTTGCTGTCGCCGATGACGAACGTCTCGAAAATGTAGCGGGGGTTCAGCCGGGCCTGGGCCGGTTCGGTCTCGTGCGGCGCCGCATCGCGTCCGAGACCCGCGCTGACCCGTACCGGTGGTGTTCCCTCGGTGGCGTCGGGGAAGGGCAGTTCGCCGTTCACCAGTGCCGCCGGCGCCGGCGGCACTGGTGCCGGTGCCGGCGCCGGCACCGGCACCGCCGACGAGCCCGGGCTCGTCGGCGGCACCGGGGCTGCGGCGGCGCCGGTCGATCCTGATCCGCTACCCGCGTTCAACGCCGAACCGGAGGCGGGGCCCGAGCCCTGGCCGGGTGTGGTGTCGCCCCTGGCATCCACCGGCCGTACGATCCGGATCGGTCCGCTCATTGGTTCCGGATCGGGCAGGTGTTCGACGGTGACCGCGACCCTGATCTCCCGCCCATAGGCTGTGGACAACGCTGTGGACAAGAAGGGGCGCAGGCGCGAGTCGAGGAGATCCTTGGTGAACTCGTTCGGCGCGGCCAGCAGAGCCGTGTCCTGGATGAGCCCGAGGGGGCGGGTCAGCCGCAGCCAGGCACGCTGCTGGGCGGACAGCGTGCCGTCGGCGACCCCGGCGACGGCCTGGCTCCACACCGCGGCCAGGTCCGGGTCACCCGAAGGCTCGTCCCCGAACGGCAGACCGGCGACGGAGTCGGCGCGGAGGTTGGACACGGGGGCTCCTCGGGCAGTTCGGTACGGTTTGCGGGTGGTGCTGCTCCCCGCGTGCTGGAGGTGCGCCGCGGCTGATGCGGCTGGTGATGTGGTCCCCGGCCACCGAGCGACCGAGGGGCCTCGTCGCGATGGTTCTCCACATCGTCGTCCACAACCTGTGCATGGACACGACACGGCATGCGGCGTGGCGCAACCGGCTCGTTCCCGGGGATGAACCTGTATTAGTGAGGTCATTCGAATCCGCTTCAGGTCCCCCCGTTCCGCCCTGGCCCCTCCGCCGACCGCCCTCTCCACAGGCGTTTTCCACAGGTCAGGGTGCACCGAGCCGGTCGTTCTCACCGAACGCGGGCATACCTGACGCCGTCTGGTGCCCGCCCCGAGTGAGACGTTGCCACCAGGATCGTAAGGCGCGGCCCGAGCCGCCGTGCCGGGGCCGGAACGTATCCGCGGTGGCCGCGCCGCGTCCCTGCCCCATCGTCGGCGGCACCGAGGGCCCGCCACGGCAGTGTGGCATTCCACGGCCGCCGGACGGATGCCGGCCCGCCGCGGCCGCGGTGCGCTCGCACCTTGACCTCCGGTGTGGTGCCGTCGTGTCCGGGTTGCCCTGGCGGCGACCGGGTGATGACCGAATGATGGTGGTGCGGCCAGCGGCGGCCGGCGGCCGGCGGGCCCGGAGCCGCCGGCCGCCGAAGGCCCCCTGCCCGGCAGCGATCCCTCGCCGCCGGACCGTCCGAGGCACCGCCCTGTGTAGGCTAGGCCGAACCGCGGTGTTAGACCGCTTCGTTTGTCGTGGGATCTGCTTGTCAGGACCGTGTGGTGCGGCCCACTCTCCCTCGGCGGCGAAGATCACCGCCCGCGTCCATCTTGCAGACGGAGTTCTCACGTGAGTAAGCGCACCTTCCAGCCGAACAACCGTCGGCGGGCCCGCACGCACGGGTTCCGACTGCGCATGCGGACTCGCGCGGGCCGCGCGATCCTGTCCGCCCGCCGTCGTAAGGGCCGCAGCGAGCTCTCCGCCTGACGGCGGGTTCCCGCTGGTCCTGCTGGTACCCCCGCCGGTCATGCTTCCTGAGGGCTCTCGCGTCCGAACCCGGGACGAACATGCCCGGGTGGGGACCATGGGTCGGCGAACCCGATCCGGTCCGCTTGTTGTCCACAGCCTGTGGACAACAAGCGACGATCCGGCGCGGGCCGGCTTCGTGGTCGGCCGCCGGGTGGGGAAGGCGGTCGTGCGTAACAGGGTGCGGCGCCGGTTGCGGGAACAGGTACGGGTTCGGCTGGACACGCTCGCGCCAGGGACGATGCTGGTCGTGCGTGCGCTGCCCGATGCGGCGACGGCGAGCTCCGCGGAGCTCGGCCGTGCGCTGGACACCGCGCTCACCAGGGTGGCCCGGCCGGCGGGTGCCAGGCGCCCGGATGGGCGTGGACGATGACCGCCGGGACGGTGCTGGTCGTGCTGCTGGCCACGGCGGCCGTCGTCGACCTCCTGCTGGCCTCCCGGATGGTGTGGCGCCGCCTGCCGCGGGTCGCCCGCAACGCCGACGGCGCGGTACGCGGTCCCCTATCCTGGACCTTTGCCGGGCTCGTGCGGCTCTACCGAGCCGGCTGGTCGGCCCGCAACGCCGGCCTGTGCCGGTTCGAGCCATCCTGTAGCGCCTACGCGCTGGCCGCGGTGCGGCGCCACGGGGGTGTGCGTGGCGGTGTCCTCGCCGTCGCCCGGTTGCTGCGCTGCCAACCGCTCGCGGCAGGCGGCTACGACCCCGTGCCGGGAACGGATCCGGGTCCGGGAATCGTTCGGAGACCCAGGGGCGCGACGGCCGACCCCGGYGGGCCTCCCGACGGTCGGAGCGCGGGCGATCCGGCCGTCGCCGTACCGCCCGTCCACAGGCATGGTCCCCCGTCTCCCAGTCAGGGGATGCGGGCCGAGATCGTCGGTTCCGGTCGTGGACCGTGGGTGTGAGGAGTCAGACCGTTGTTGGATCCCCTATACCACCTCGCGGCGAACGCGATCGTCTTCTTTCACCGGGGATTTGCGCCGATCTTTGGTGCTGACAGTTTCTTCTCCTGGGCCTTTTCGGTCGTCCTGCTGGTCGTCTGCGTCCGTATTCTGATCTTCCCGCTGTTCGTCAAGCAGGTGAAGTCGCAGCGGACGATGCAGATGATGCAGCCCCGGATCAAGGAGATCCGGGAGAAGCATGGGCACGACAAACCCCGCATGCAGCAGGAGATGATGGCGCTGCAGCGGGAGCACGGAAACCCGCTCCTCGGCTGCCTCCCGATCTTCCTCCAGATCCCGCTGTTCATCTCGCTGTTCCACGTGTTCACCCACCTGGCGCCGATGAACGAGGGTCCGAACCACTCGCTGGTCTGGCGTCCCCGGGTCGGGCTCTCCGCAGACCAGGTGGAGCAGATCGCCTCGGCCAAGGTGTTCGGCATCTCGCTGGCGAGCAAGTTCACCTCCGATGGCGATTTCTCGCACTTCCTCGGCGTCGACAGCACGCACGTCAGGATTCTCGCGATCGTCCTGATCGTGCTGATGGGTCTTACGACCTTCCTCACGCAGCGCCAGATCATGGCCCGCACCGGGCCGCTCGACCCGCAGCAGGCGATGGTGCAGAAGGCGCTGCTCTATGGCTCCCCGCTGATGCTCGCCTTCTTTGGTTTCCGTTTCCCGATCGCTGTGCTGCTGTACTGGCTCACCACCAACCTGTGGAGCATGGGCCAGCAGTTCTTCATTATGAAGAAGATGCCGCCGATCAAGCCCGCGGATGCGAACGGCCGGCTGCCCGGTGCCCGTCCGGCCGCCGGCGGTGCCGTCACCCCCGCTCGGCCGGCTCCCGGTGTCCGAGCCGGGGCGAAGTCGAAGAACCGCCCCCGGTCCGCCTCGGTGACCCCGACCAAGGGCGGCGATTCCGGTGCCGCGGCGGCCGGTCGGACGTCCTCGACGGCTCCCCCCGGCACCCGGTCCCGTAACGGCACCTCGACCGCGAGCCGTACCACGACGACCCCGAAAGCGGCGACGACCCCGAAGAGCGGTAAGGCGGGGGCGCCGGGCGGTCCCGGGGCCAACGGCGTCTCGGGCGGTGGCGTCTCGGACAACGGCGTCTCGGGCGGTGGCGTCTCGGACAACGGCGTCGCCGCTACCACGGCCGCATCCACGGGGCGCAGCGCGGAGGCGAAGACCAGCGCGGCGGGCCGCAGGAACGCCCCGGGCAAGAATGCCGGGCAGAGCGCGGCGAGCGGGCCGACGGCGCCCTCCGACGGGGAGAGCACGCCCCGGCCGGCACCCGTACCCGCCGGAGTGCGGCGCCAGGTCGGCGGCTCCCGACCCGCGAAACGGCGCGGCAAGAGCAAGCGGCCCGGTGGGCGGCGTTGATCCGGGAGACGCCGTTCCCGACCGACCGGCAGGCAGGCTGCCGACCCGATTTCGTCATCGAGTGGCGGCATCCCGTAATCTCTGCTCCGCTGTCCCCGTTCCCCTGGAGAGTCGCTGATGACCGGTTCGGCACCTGAACTGGCTGTGGATGGAGCCGGAGCCTCCGACGAGCACGCTTCCTCGGACGAGACCGCCGGCACGGAGGATCGGCGTCTGTCCGATCTCGAGTTGGAAGGCGAGATCGCCGCCGACTACATCGAGGGTCTGCTCGACATCGTCGACATGGACGGTGACCTCGACCTCGACGTCGAGAGCGGCCGCGCCGTCGTCGCCGTGGTGGGCGAGGGGCTGGACAAGCTCATCGGGGCGGGCGGCGAGACGCTGGAGGCGTTGCAGGAACTGACCAGGCTCGCGGTGCTCCAGAAGACGGGCACCCGCAGCCGTCTCATGCTCGACGTYGGCGGCCATCGCGCCCGGCGGCGGGTCGAGCTACGCAAGATCGCGATCGCCGCGGCGTCGCGTGCCATCACGCGCGGTGAGCCGGAGAAGCTGGCTCCCATGACGCCGTTCGAGCGCAAGGTGGTGCACGACACCGTCGCCGGGATCGACGGCGTGCACAGCGAGTCCGAGGGCGAGGAACCCGGCCGCCGGGTAGTCATCCTTCTCGGCTGACCGGCGCCGACCGATGGCGGGTCGGCGCCGGCCGACGCGTTCCCTCGTGCTGGCCGCCGCCGTGGGTGTCGGCTTGGCGGCCGTGCTCGGCGTTCTGCATGCCTATCTGACCAGACCCTTCTGGTACGACGAGATCTGGCGCGCCCACTTCGTCAGCGAACCGGCGTCCTCGTTCTGGCCGGAGCTGACCGTCGCCAACACCCCCTCGGCGCTGGGTTGGTTCGGCCTGACCCGGGTGGCCGGCGAGCTCCTCGGCTGGCACAGCTGGTCGCTCCGGCTTCCCGGGTATCTTGCCGTGCCCTTGCTCGGCGCCGCGATCGTCCTGCTCACCCGCCGTTTCACCGGCCTGGTCGCGGCGGTGTTCGCCACGTRCTGGCTGTGCCTGAACGTGACCTTCTTGGATCTCGCGACCCAACTCAAGCCGTATTCCGTCGAGGCGCTGGCCGCTGTCTGCATCGTCCTCGCCTGGTCGACCGGATCATCTCCGCGGCCCTCGCTGTCCCCGTGGCCTGCACCTGTCACCGGCGGGTTCTCCCGTGCCCGGCTCCTGYGACGCACCGCGGCGGGCCTGTTGGCCCTGACCGCCGTGCCCGGGATCTTTCTGGTGCTGCCGTTGGCGACCGCGGAGGTATGGCGCGGTCCGGCGCGGCGCTGGCGACTGGTGGAATGCCTGCCCGCGGTCGCCATCAGCGTGGCACACACCGTGTTCTTCATCGGGCACCAGTCCAGTCAGCGTCGCGGCGACTACTGGGATCGCCAGTTCATTGCCGGTCGTGGGCCGGTCGAGGCCGTACGCTTCATCGTCGATCAGATGCGAGCCTTCATTACCGGTATGCCGCCCGGCATCGACCGGTTYGACCCGAGCCTCATCCATGCGACGGTGCCCGGGGGACCGGTTGTCTCGGTGCTGCTCGCCGTGGCGGTGTCGATCGCCGGCCTGACCGGCGTCCTCGTGCTGGCGCGACGACCGGACGGCAGGCTGCTCCTCACCGCGCTCGGCGGAGCCCAGGTGCTGATGCTGGGAGCGAGCGCCGCGCGGTACTGGCCGTTCGGGCCGACCCGGACCAACCTCTTCGTCGTGCCACTGATCGTCGTTGTGATCGTGGTGGGCACCCGGCGGCTGGTGGCCCTGTTCGTGGCGGCGGTGCGACCTCGTATCCCCRCCGCCGGGCCTCAGCCGGCCGTACCGGCACCGATGGCCGCGACCCCGACCCTCCCTACCGGAGGAACCGTAACCAAGCGGTCACGATTGGATGTTTCCGGTGTCTCGCCGACGTCGAGCGCCAGCGCGAACACGATTTCTCCGACCGCCGTGCTGCCGTTGGCCGGCCTCGCAATGATCATCTTGCTTGGTGTCCCGCTCCTGGGAACCTCGCTGTCGGGAAGCGGGCAGCTCTGGGATCATCGGCACCGGACTCGTGGCCTCGATCGGATGGTCGACGCGGCCATCGCGGCCCGGCAGCTGCACCGCCCGGGAGACCTGGTGGTGGTCGGGGGTCGCCTCGCCCGGCCTGGCTGGCTGTACGCGATGGAGGCGAGTGACGACCCGGCGCGTGAGCCGGCAGCTCTCCCCAGCGCCGGCGCCGGGCGGGTACCGGCCCGGGTACCACGGCAGGACACGATCTTCTTCGGCGCTGCGGGTACCTCCCTGGTCGGCGAGCTGGCGAACCGCCGGGTCCCGCCGACCCGGCTGCTCGTCTTCCTCTTCGACGCGGAGCGCCCGGCGCTCGCGCCCGACCTGGCCGCGCTGCCCCGGGCGGGGTGGTGCGCCGGCCGTGGCTGKCAGTTCCCCCTCACCGGAACGCTGACCGTCTTCGATCGCTGCGCCGGCGCCGCCCCGCGACTCGATCGGCCGCGGCGGACCGTGGTGTCCTACCGGACGACCTGACATCCGTCCCCGGGCCGGAACCGTGCCTCCCGCGGGGGGGGGGTGGCGGCGGGAGCATGTCGAGGCCGGCGGGGATGCTTGTCGGGTGCGCGGTCTTCTGACTTCCTCGTCCTGTCCAGCCTTCTGGTCCTGTCCGGCCTTCTCGTCCTGTCCGGCCGGGTCCACGGATCCGGTCTTCCACCCACCCGCTGCCGGCGGTCACCTGGTGATGCCCACGGTCCCAACCCGGCTCGGCTCGATGCTGTGGCCGGTCGAGGTGACGCAGGCGGCCCGGCCGGCGCGGGCTGGTCGCACGGCACGGCGGAGGATCCGGCCATGACGGGTCTCCCGGATGCCCCCGAGGTGCCCCCCGTCGCGGTGGAGATTTTCGGCACGCGGACCGAATCCGCGGCGCGCTACGTCGAGTTGCTGGCGACCGACGGGGTCGAACGCGGGCTGATCGGTCCGCGTGAGACTGACCGGCTCTGGGACCGCCACGTACTCAACTGCGCGGTCCTGGCCGACGTGGTCCCGGTGCAGGCCGATGTCGTGGACGTCGGCAGCGGCGCGGGGCTGCCGGGTATCCCGCTGGCGCTCGCCCGCCCGGATCTGCGGGTGGTGCTGCTCGAGCCGATGGAACGCCGGTGCCGATTCCTGCACGAGGTTGTGGCGACCATAGGCCTGGAGGACCAGATTTCTGTGGTACGTGGCCGCGCGCCAGATGCCGGAATCGGCCCGGACGGTCGTAGATTCGGGATAGCCGTAGCCCGCGCGGTCGCTCCCTTGGAGCGGCTGGGCGCAATCCTCTTTCCGATGCTACGACCAGGTGGTGTCATGCTGGCGATGCGCGGTTCACGGATCCTGGAGGAACTGCAGGACGCGCGCAGCGGTCTCGGAACTCAGGGTTGGCATCCCGTGGATGTCGTGAGGTGCGGGGAGGGGCGGGTGGAGGAACCCGCCCGTGTCCTCCGGGCCGTACGTTCATCCCAGYGCACCCGGGCCGAGAGCAGGGGAGGGCGCGGCGACGGTGAGCGGCACGATGGCAGACAGGTCAGACGGACGTCACGGGATTCACTCCGATCACGGGAGGTCGGTCGTGACCAGCCGACACGTGGACAGTCTCGTTCCACGTGAAACAGCGTCGGCGGGCCAGGGTGGGACCAGGAGTGGGGGCTTGCGGGGCTATGACTCCGCGCTCCCCGCACTGGACCTGCTCGATCCCTCGACCCCGATCGGAGCGGCGGCGGCAGCAGCAGTGGAAGCACTGGCGGTAGAACGACGACAACCATTCCCTCGCCCCACCCGGCGGCGCATCATCTCGGTCGCCAACCAGAAGGGCGGTGTGGGGAAGACGACGACGACGGTCAACCTGGCGGCGGCGCTGGCATCTCATGGCTCCCGGGTCCTGGTGATCGATCTTGACCCGCAGGGCAATGCCTCGACGGCGCTCGGCGTCAACCATCACTCCGGGGTCCCCTCGATCTACGAGGTTCTGGTGGGGGATCGGCCCCTCGACGAGGTCATCGTGAAGTCCGCCGAGGCGTCGGGGCTGTTCTGCGCGCCCGCAACGATCGATCTTGCCGGCGCGGAGATCGAGCTGGTGTCGCTGGTGGCGCGGGAGAATCGGCTTCGGCGGGCCATCGCGAGCATGCAACGGGACGTCGACTATGTTTTCATCGACTGCCCGCCCTCTCTTGGGCTGCTGACCGTCAACGCCCTCGTGGCCGCCCGTGAGCTGCTCATCCCGATCCAGTGCGAGTACTACGCGCTGGAGGRCCTCGGCATGTTGCTGCGCAACGTGGAACTGGTGCAGGCGCACCTGAACCAGGAGCTGCGTCTGTCGACCATCCTGCTCACGATGTACGACTCCCGGACCAGACTGGCCGACCAGGTCGTCCATGAGGTCAAGGAACACTTCGGGGACCGGGTGCTGTCCACTACCATCCCCCGGAACGTGCGTCTGGCGGAGGCGCCGAGCTATGGGCAGTCCGCGCTGACGTACGATCCGACGTCGCGCGGCTCGCTGTCCTATCTGGCCGCGGCGCGCGAACTCGCGGAACGGGGTCGGGACTCGAATGGAGCGGCGTGATGAGTGCTCGGCGCAGTGGTCTGGGGCGAGGGCTGGGGGCACTCATCCCGGTTGCTCCTCCTCCCCTCGACGGTCAGGCGGGCACCGCCTCGGCTGACTACGCTGACTACGCCGACTACGCCAGTGGCTACGGCGGCCGGGGGACGAATCGCGGCTCCGGCGACGGCACCGGGCCGCTGCCCGTACACGGGGCGACCTTCCGCGAGATCCCCGTCGAGTCGGTCAGCCCGAACCCGCGCCAGCCCAGGACTCACTTCGATGAGGACGCCCTCGAAGAGCTGGCGGCGAGCCTCCGCGAGGTCGGGCTGCTCCAGCCGATCGTGGTACGCGAGGTGGCCCCCGAGCGCTACGAGCTCGTCATGGGTGAACGCCGGTGGCGTGCATCGAAGATCGCCAAGCTTCCCCGGATTCCCGCCATCGTGCGGGAGACCGCGGACGACGCCATGCTGCGCGACGCGCTGCTGGAGAACCTCCACCGCCAGCAGCTCAACCCGCTGGAGGAGGCTGCGGCGTACGAACAGCTGCTCCGCGACTTCGGGGCGACGCACGAGGAACTGGCCAGTCGGCTCGGGCGGTCCCGGTCGCATGTCACCAACATGATCCGGCTGCTCGGGCTCTCGCCCGCGGTACAAAGGCGGGTGGCGGCCGGCGTGCTGTCGGCGGGTCATGCCCGCGCGCTGCTCTCGCTACAGGATCCGGACGCCCAGGACCGGCTCGCCACCCGCATCGTCGCGGAAGGTCTCTCGGTGCGGGCCGTCGAGGAGATCGTGGCACTGGACGACGAGGCCCCGCGTAAGCGGGCGTCGCGGGCACCAGGGGCCGCCTCACCGGCCCTGGTGAGGCTCGCCGACCGCCTCTCGGATCGCTTCGAGACCCGCGTGAAGGTGGACATGGGCCGCAGTAAGGGGAAGATCACGGTCGAGTTCGCCTCGATCGAGGATCTGGAGCGGATCGTCGCCGTGATGTCGCCGTCGGCCTCGGTCGACGGCTTGTTGGACTAGGCGTCCGGCTCGGGGTTCGCTCGGGGCTCTCTGGGCTTCTTGAGCCGGACGCGGATCGCGCGGTCCCAGGGCTGTGCCGGACTCCCCCGGGTGGCCGCGCGCATGTCTGCCGATTGCCCGCCGAGTGCCGGGCCATCGCCGTGCTCAGGGCAGATCGCCGTGCTCAGGCCAGATTGCCGGCCTGGCTGACCTTGCGCAGCATGCCCTCCGGCGTCATCGATCCCAGCAGACGTTCCAGGGCGACTTCGACGTCCTCTCGCCAGCTCACCGCGTTCTTCACCTCTAGCCGCAGCCGCGGCCATCGATGATGGGGCCGGACCGTCTTGAAACCGACCGCGAGGAGATAGTCGGCGGGCAGGATGCAGCGGGTACCCGAGTTCTGGAGGTCACCGAACGCTTCCACCGCCTTGAAGCCGCGGCGGATGACGTCCTTGGCGACGGACTGGACGAGGATCCGCCCCAGCCCCTGTCCGGTGAACTCATTGACGATCGACGCTGTCATGAGCAGCACCGCGTCCGGTGAGACCGGGCTGGTGGGAAAGGCCACCGATCGAGGCACGTAGGCCGGCGGAGCGAACATCACGAATCCGGCCGGGACGTTGTCGATATAGGCGATCTTTCCGCAACTTCCCCATTCCAGGAGAGCCAGGGAAACCCACKCCTCCTTCTCGAGGTCGGTGCCGCCGGCCTCCTCCGCGCGGCTCCGGGCCACCGGATCGAGCTCCCAGAAGACGCAGCGGCGGCAGGGTAGAGGGAGATCGTCGATGTTGTCCAGGGTGATGTTCGCGATGCGACGGCTCATCGAAAAGGCGCTCCATGGGTCGGCTACCGGGCCTCCGGCCGCCGAGGTCAACGTCGACGGATGCGGAGGCTGTCACGGAATCAGCCTAGGCTGCCGAGCATGAATCTTCCCCATCGACGCACCGGCCTCGTTTCACGTGAAACGTCAGCCTTGTCGATGGAACGCCTTGGTGGCCGGTCAGGTGCGGCTGGCGAGGCGGGGGACGTGAAGCTGGCCCGTCGGCGCGTCCTGCTCGGGTGGGAGAAAGAGTCGTTGGGCTGCGGCGAGCACCGCCTCGGCGACGGTTGCCCGGAATGCGGTGGAGCCAAGGGCCTYGGCGTCATGTTCGTTTGTCAGATATCCGAGGTCGAGCCGTACGGCCGGCATCCGGGTCCGCCGAAGCAGGCTCCAGACCTTCGGATGGGTGCGGCAGTCCAGCATGTCGGTCCGGGAGACGATCTCACGGTGGACGAGCTGGGCGAAGCGCTCACCCACGGCGGACGACCCGCGCGCGTTGCCGTAGTAGTAGGCCGACACCCCCTGGGCGCGCGGGGATGGACTGCTGTCGGCGTGCAGCGAGATCAGGAGATCCGCTTCGAGCTCGTTCGCCCGCGCGGCCCGCTCCTCCTCGCTGGGGGACTCGTCCAGGCCGTGGATGAGGTGCGCCCGCAGGCCCGAGTCGAGTAGCCGCGTGGACATCCGAGCGGCGAGGTCGGCCATGAGATCCCGTTCGCACAGGTTGCCGCGGACGATGCCCGGATCGTCGCCACCGTGGCCGGGATCGATGGCGACGACGACTCCGAGCAGCGAGGAGCCGTGGGCCAACAGCCGGACGGACTCCCGCAGCATGTCGGGCCGGCCACCAGTGACCGTGCGCTRCAGGCGTTTGAGCTCGCGCAGGGTGTGTGGCCCGCATTGGCCGTCCGGATCGAGACCCCGGTTGCGCTGGAAGTCGCGGACCGCGGACTCGGTGCGTGGCCCGAAGATCCCATCCGTGCGGCCGACGTCGAAACCCATGTTGAACAGGCGTTCCTGGAGCGCCGCCACGTCATCGCCGACAAAAGGGTACGCGGGGCTGTGGTAGAGCAGACGGTCGCCGAGCTTGTGGCGTGCCTCCTCCAAGGCACGCGCCGTGTCCGGACCGAGTATCCCGTCGGCGGACAGCCCCCGGCTCTGCTGAAAGGCGCGCAGCGCGTTGTCGAGATCTCGGTCGAACCGATCGGCCGGCTCGGCCGGCTCGGCCGGAACACCGCCGAGAGTACCGTCGACAGCCGGGACCCGCGTGCCCTGGGACGGTTCCGCGGCGGAGGTAACACCTCTATCCGGGGCGCTCTTATCCGGAGCGCTCTTACCTGGGTCACCCTTACCTGGGCCGGCCGGATCCCGGCTCTGCCGGGGCGTCACGGGAAGAAAACCAAGATAGGTCAKGGCCGCCCGAACCTCGGCAACGGCGGAACCTTGGTCTCCCAGACRCAGCAGCTTCACCGATGCATACCTTTCAGCTCGCCTGCCCAATGTGCCCCTGGCGAAACCCGGTGCCCCTGGCGAAACCCGATGGTCGGGGCCACCGCGTCGACGAATGATGCGCCGACGGCCGATTGCTGAATCTCAAGCCTAGGGCATGCCCGTGCGGTCTCGACCGGCCGCGAACCGAATCCTCCAGTATTGACCGTGCGTGACCGGGCCGCCGTGATACTCCCCCGATGCTCGTGACGGCGGGAGAAAGTTCCCGGTCCGCACGTGGTATCCGGTTGTCGTGGGCGAGCCGGCGCGGACCGGTCCGGGAACGACGTCGGCCCGCCGGGATCACACCCGGCGGGCCGACGGTGGAACGACCGCGTGACGAGATCAGATGTAGACCGAGAGGTCACGCAGCAGGGCGGCCTTCGGCTTCGCGCCGACGATGCTCTTGTCGATCACGCCCTTGACGAACACAGCCATGGTCGGGATCGACATGATCTGGTAGTTCCGGGCGGTCTCCGGGTTCTCGTCGATGTTCAGCTTGACGACCCGGAGCTTCTCGCCATGCTCCTTGGCGATCTCCTCCAAGACGGGTGCGACCATCTTGCAAGGGCCGCACCACTCGGCCCAGAAGTCCACCAGGACCGGCTTGTCGCTCTCCARCACCTCGGTCACGAAGGTGCTGTCGGTCACGGGGGTGGTGGAACCTGCCATGTTGTTCTCCCTGATGGATGATCTTTTGGTGGACGGGTAGGCGATCAACAGGCCGGTGGTGGCCCGCGGACGGCGCCCGAACGGCCTTCGGACAGCCGGGTCGGGCGGGCCTGCTCCGGCGCCGCCTGATCGGCCGCCCGGACAGATGCCCGGATCAGGCGGGTTGCGGCGTCGGGGTCACGACCCGGGGAGYCACGGTGGTCACCTCGCCCGGACCCTCCCCGGCGGCGATGAAGCGCTCCGCGTCGAGCGCGGCGGCGCAGCCCGTGCCGGCTGCGGTGATGGCCTGGCGGTAGGTGTGGTCGACCACGTCGCCACAGGCGAAGACCCCGTCCAGGTTCGTCTTCGTGGTCGGGTGCGCGACCGAGATGTAGCCGGCGTCGTCGAGGTCGAGCTGACCACGGACGAGTTCGGTACGCGGAAGGTGACCGATAGCGACGAACAGTCCGGTGACCGGAAGATCCTTCGCTTCACCGGTGACGGTGTCGCGCARCCGGACGCCGGTGAGCTTGTCCGCGCCCAGGAGCTCGGTGACCTCGGCGTTCCACCGGAACCGGATCTTCTCGTTGGCGAAGGCCCGCTCCTGCATGATCGCGCTGGCCCGGAGTTTGTCCCGCCGGTGGATCACCGTCACCGAGCGGGCGAAGCGGGTCAGGAAGGTCGCCTCCTCCATCGCCGAGTCGCCCCCGCCAACCACCGCGATGTCCTGATCCCGGAAGAAGAAGCCGTCGCAGGTCGCACAGGCGGAGACCCCGCGGCCGAGCAACCGCTCCTCGTGCTCGACGCCGAGCATGCGGTAGGCCGAACCGGTGGCGACGATGATCGTGCGGGCGAGGTAGGTCCTGTCCTCGATCTTGACGACCTTTGGGTTCGCCGCGAGGTCGAGCTCGGTCACGTCGTCGGCCACCAGCTCGGCTCCGAACCGCTCCGCCTGCCGTCGCAGGTTCTCCATCAGCTCCGGACCCTGGATGCCGTCCGGAAACCCAGGAAAGTTCTCCACCTCGGTGGTGTTCATGAGCGCTCCGCCGGCCGATACCGCGCCCTCGAACACGAGTGGCCGTAGGTTGGCCCGGGCGGTGTAGACAGCGGCCGTGTACCCTGCCGGGCCCGAACCGACGATGACGACATCGCGTATGTCGTCATCGCCGTCGGGCTGGCTGCTGCGGCCGGTGACATCCTGGCCGTCCTCCTGGGCTGTCACACCCGCTCCTTTCACGCTACGGGATCCCTGTGAGCCGGGTGGGCCCTCGCCGGTACCTGTCGCCCCGGCTTCATCCGAGTTCCTCGTTCATCGGTCCGTCCATGGAGACGGTGTCCGACAGCGACAACCGTCTCCGCGGGCATCTGATTCCATCCGCGCCCGCCACCGGTGCGCGCCACGGCTGGGCTCCCGGCCCCGCGATGCGTCAACCACCACCTCAATGCCGCAGCGTGGACACGCTGTACCACGGCGCGGTGGAGACGGTGGTGACGCCGCAGTGGGCGTCGACGACCAGCACCCTGGCCACCGCCGGTTGCATGGGCACGGAGAGCACGATCAACAGCGCCGGCTGGTCGTTGTAGACGACGCGGTCGACAGCGAGGATTGTGCCACCCGTCTGCGCCGTCAGGCTCTGGTAGCACGGACGCAGGTCAGGGGTGTCCAGCACCGAGCGCAACCGGTCGACGTCCACCGTCGCAGGGGTCGTCGTGCGGCCGGCCGCCGCGGGCGCGGACGGCACGAGCGGCAGCGCCGCGGACCCTGGGATCCGGCCGGCCAGCAGTTCCCGGCCGTGCCGCACGACGTCCGAGGGAGCGACGCTCGTCTGCGAGAGCGCCATCACGGTAAGGGGAACGGAGCTGGCGGAGCCGTATTCGGCCACCACCGAGCCGCCGGCCGGGCCGGAGCTGTCCACGGGGTTGGACGCCGCCACCCTGTGATCGACGTTGGCGCTCCGCAGACCGTGGTACACGAAGATCGCCGCTCCGAAGGTGATGAAGGCGATGCAGACCGCCACGATGGACACCCAGTCCCGTCGGGGGCGCGCACCCGGCGTACCTGGAGTACCCGGCGTACCTGGAGTACCCGGACGGCTCCGCGGATCCCGGTGCCAGGCCGGCTGACGGTCTGTGAGCCCAGCCCCCGCCTGACCTCGGCCGGGTCGCCTTGGCCCGTTGCCACTCGCCGCCCGCCCACCGGTGCCAGCGCCTACGGCACCGGCACGCCCCGTGTCATCCCCCGTATCGGTGTGGACGGCCTCGGTATCCCCCATGAGGGGTTCCGTGCCGGTGACCCCGGCGGCTCCCGCGGTGCCGACGAAGCCGGAGCTCGCGGGCCCCGGACCGGTCGGCGCGGCCGGGTTCCGGCCCGGTCCCGGCCGAGAGGGAGCAGGTGCGTGGGCCGCCAGCGCAGCCTGGAGGCGTTCGGCCACCTCGCCGGGCATCGTCAGGGTCGCCAGGCGGGAGAGGTCCGTACGGACCCTGCGCAGGGCGACCATCGACTCCTGGCATGAGACGCAGCCCTCGATATGCTCGCGGACGGAGCGGGGGAGCGGCTCTCCGTCCGTGAAGGCGTCCAGCAGCTCGGCGTCCGGGTGATGCCCGTGCGTGCGCAAGCGGCGACCCGCCGGGAAGGGACCGGAGGGAGCCGCCGGTTGACGTCGGTCCCCCGCAGGCTCAGTCGCCATTGCTGATCACCTCCTTCGGCAGATCCGGATGGCGTCGGCCGCGCCCGCGGGGCCGCGGCCGACGGGCCGACCTCGGGTAACGGGCTGCCGCCCCGGTGAGCCCGCCGCATCCTGGTGTCTTCCTTCTGAGACGGTGGGCGAAGCCGCCGGGTTCCCTGGCCGGGGGGATCCAGCAGGACGGCGAGCTGCGCGCGGCCGCGCGAGCGCCGGCTTTTCACCGTCCCGACCGGAACTCCCGGCAGCCCCGCCGCCTCGGCGACGGGTCCCCTGCCACGTCCACCAGCGCCACGGCGGTCCGCAACCCGGGCGTCAGCCAGTCAAGCGCCTCCTCGACGCCCAGGGGCGGGTCATGCTCGGCGACGCACTCGCCGGGATCGGCCGGATCACGAATATGGCCTTTCGGGGTAGTCGTCATGGGCAGCGTCGGGCGGGCGGTACGGCGGCGCGGTCCAGCTCGGCGTCGGGGGCGGTCACCAGGACCTCGGCGGGTGGACCGCGACTCCTACTGTCCTCCCGTCAGGACCGGAACGTGATCTCCGCGATCGACCCGCGGTACTGCCCGGCGTTCGACGGCAGCGAGGTCAGCCACAGCACCCAGTACTGCGAGGGGTTCACGTCCGACGACATCGGCAGGACCACCGTGCCGCTGGYGCCTGACTTCTGGGCGACCACGCGGTCGAAGCCGTCGAGCGAATCCGACAGCCTGTCGCCGCTGCGCAGCTCGAACGACACCGGACCCAGGCTGCCGACCGTCACGGTGACCGAGGTGGGCAGGATCTTCTGCGGAAACGCCATGCGCAGCCCGACACCCGACTTGAGGTTGCCGAACGTCGCGCTGGTGTAGTTGCTCGTCGTCCACTCCGTCGACGTGTTCCCGTCGAATGCCTTGCCGACATCCGCCGGTTTCTCGGTTTTGGGTTCACCCGCAGGTGCGAGCGGGTCGAAGGAGTCCGTGCTGCTCGGCTTGAGGATGGTTCCGGTGGGGGTTGCCGGCACCGTGGTCGAGGTGCCGGGTTTGGGGGTGTTGTTCTTTCCGCCGTCGTCACGCAGGGCGATCACGGCGACCACCGCGATCGCGACGACCACCACCAGAGCGATCCACGGCACGGCCCGTCCCAGCGACGGCCCGCCGCGGCGCTTCGGGCCGGAACCAGGCGGGTAGCGGTCGGATCCCGCCGGGTAACCGCCACCCCCGGCGGGATAGCCGCGGTCGTCGTATCCGCCGCGGTCGTCGTATCCGCCGCGGTCGTCGTATCCGCCGCGGTCGTCGTATCCGCCGCGGTCGTCGTATCCGCCGC